>DATHWC010000264.1:0-4120 GCA_035460985.1 Lunatimonas sp. | reverse complement strand
GACTTGAGATACGAAAGGCTGGAAAAACAAAAACAGGAAGAGCTCAACCAATTGAAACTCCGTTTTTTCACCAATATTTCCCACGAACTCCGAACTCCTTTGATGCTAATCAAAGCTCCGTTGGAGACGCTATCGCTGCGGACTGACCTTCCCAAAAGTGTCAATCATCAACTTGAATCCATTCATACAAATGCCATACGTTTATTGAGATTGATCAATCAACTGTTGGATTTCAGAAAACAGGAAACCGGCCATCTGCAATTAACTGTGAAAAAGGTTAACGTGCGCAAATATATAAACCAGATTTTTAAGGCGTTTGAAGTCGTAGCGATGCAAAGATCCATCAGCTTTCAAATGAACGAAGGAGAAAATGTCCCTGAAGAGATGTGGTTTGACCCTAACCAAATTGAAAAGGTGTTTTTTAACCTTATCTACAATTCCTTCAAATTCACTCCCGACGGAGGGAAAATCCGCATACGACTAAAGAACACTTCGTTTAGTCCAGAGGGCAATGCCCTTTCTGTAGATGCATTGGCAATAGAAATCGAGGATAATGGCAAAGGAATATTACCCCAACACACTGAAAAGATTTTTGAACGCTTCTTTCAAACCGATCAAGACAACAATTATCAAAATGTTGGAACAGGTATTGGGCTGGCATTATCCAAAAACCTTGTGGATTTTCATAAAGGTGAAATAAAAGTGTCCAGTATCCCGGGAGTGAAAACCGTATTTACCGTTATTCTGAGAAAGGGCTTTGAGCATTTCTCTAAACATGAGCTTCTCCACCAAGAAGAAGAGCAAAAAACTAAAACTTGGCTCAGCGAAGAAATTCTTGCCCTGCGGAATAAGGGGAACAAACAAAATGTTGACATAAACTCACCAACCACGCTGATCAAAAAGAAACCCAAAGGGATATTGATCGTCGAAGACAATGTGGAATTACTTGACCTGCTTTCAAAGGGACTTCAAAATACCTTTCAGGTATTTCTCGCAAAGAATGGACAAGAAGGATTGGATCAACTGGCAAAAGAAAAACCCGATTTGGTAATATCAGATGTCATGATGCCCATCATGGATGGAATTGAACTTTGCGGCAGAATCAGGCAAAACATCGAAACAAGTCATATTCCCGTAATTTTACTGACAGCCAAGAGTTCGCATATCCATCAATTGGAAGGCTATGAGTCTGGTGCTGATGATTACATTACAAAACCATTTCCTTTGGACCTGTTACAGCTAAAGGTCAAAAATCTGCTTGAAGGTAGGGAAAGGTTTCAGCAGCAATTCAAGACCTCACCGAATCTGGAGCCTTCTAGGGTAAAAGTGAGTTCCGCTGATGAAAAATTAATGCAATTGGCGATCAATTCAGTGGAAAAAAACATGGAAAATAGCGAATATAGCGTTCATGATCTTGTTAAGGATTTGGGACTGAGCAGAACTATTTTATTTGAAAAATTCAAAGCACTTATCGGTCAGACTCCAAATGATTTTATTCAGATGATCCGGTTGAAGAGGGCTGCTCAGTTGATTTTGGAAACTGATTTAAAGTTTTCAGAAATAGGATATATGGTCGGATTCAGCAATCCCAAATATTTTAGCAAATGTTTCCAGAAGCAGTTCGGCTCTACGCCTTCACAGTATAAAAAGGAGAAAGCATGAATGGATATAGGTTTGATATGCTTAAAATAGTTATGCGTAGGTCACAATGGCACAAAATTCTCAAATACAGGTGGTGTTTTTTCAAAAAACGCACGTGGAGGCAAACCCGCAAATGCTTTGAAATCTCTGTTGAGGTGCATGAGGTCGAAGTAGCCCGTTTTGACGCAGACATCCAACCAATTTAATTTTTCATGATACAGTTTCAATTCAATTGCTTGGTTAAACCTCCGTATCCTCGCATACAATTTAGGGGGAATCCCAGCCAAAACGGTAAACTTCCTCTCAAATGTTTTGATGGTCATGTTGGAATGATGGGCCAATTCCTGAATAGAAAAAGTATTGGGTTCGCAGATAAGTGAATTCGAAGCTTTTAATATACATTCGTTTTTCCAAAGATCTTTATTGGTGGCCATTTTCCGCTCCAAAAATTTTTCAGTTAAACGCACCATTTCCCTAAAGGAAATCTCCTCATGTAATTGTTCATGAAGATCCTTTAGTTCATGATGAAATAATTCATATCCATCAAGAAACCTATCTTTCAATGATAAAGCTGGGATTTGAAAAATGCAGGAAAATCCGATCGGCTTAAATTGAATGTTGAAGACTTTAAATCTGCCCTTAAAAACCAAAAAACCCTTCATGTTGGTTTGTAACCCCATCACACCGGCATACGGGGGTTTGTTGCAAAAATAAGATGATATATCGGTGCAAATTGGCTCAAATAGCGGCTTTTTCGAGTCGATAATGAGGGAAATTAGTATTTCATGAAATGCGTGTAATGGCTTCCTTATCCCATCACTATGCGTATCAAACATTTTTAGCTCAAAGGATTGGATATAGTCACGCAGGATTCCTGTAGGACGGGCAATATTGGTTCGGACCATAATACTTACCTATATCGTTGTTTTTCCATACATTTTTTTTGTTTCCCTTTTGTAGGATCTTTTAGAAGACCAATCGGAACATGAAATAGGCCGTGACACATAATAAAATGTTCAAACTACATAAAAATGTCGATTTTTTACTATAAAAACAAGATGAATTACATTTAGATTTAGGTTAATAATCTAAAGTTTAACTCTTTACAAGTTTTCAACTCCAGAATTATGGAAAATCGAGTATTTTTGACTGCACCATTTTTTGCTTGGACTTTTCAAACGACGTTTTTGAAACATAATATTCGTGGAGGAAGCTATTATGGGAGAATTCCACCCTGAAATAGAATCCTACATGAAAGATTCCGAAGTATGGAAGGATCAATTTCCCCAAAATGAAATAACCCAATTAGATAAAGGGGGCATTCATCCTAATAGGAACGACGTTGCGCAGATAATAACAGTAGGAATCAAGACTCAACCTAAGCTAACTCAAATTCTCAGCGAAGCAAAAATATAACTAAGATTTTAAAAAGTTGACCTAGATAGACAAAGATCAACCCTTTTGTTTCTCAAGAATTGCTTTATAGTTCTCTCCGCTATCGACCTGGTTCAAGCTTCTATTCAGATAGGAAGTAGTGACGAATATAAAAAAGATTGAATCCTATGGTACTTTAAAAATATGCCGATGAAATCAGAATTAAAAGCGCGATTAAAGGAATTAAAAGGCGAATATCAAAAAGGCCAGGAAAGGCTAATTCTGTTGGAGCAAGAGACTTCGAATTTAAGAGATACGATGCTGCGGATTAGCGGCGCTATACAGGTACTCGAGGAATTGGTAGGAAAAGATGCATCGGAAAATGCCGGAGTAGATACCGAATTAAACAGAGCAATAAATCATTAAAATGTCTCTGGTCAGTTTTTATTAAGAGTAATTCCATGGTTTATGGCAAACCCGATTTCAAATATACCGATTCTGTTGTTTCCACTGAAACTAGAAACCAGATTTGTAAAAGATGAATTATGGATTAGGGCATTCCCTGATGAGGCTTTTTTACAAAGTCATGACCCTACGCTAACCAAAGAAGAAAAAATTGATGCTTTGGAATTTAAACAGCAATCTTCAACGGAACAAAAAAGGTTGGCATGGGAAAAATTGGTTACAAAGTATGGTGTATTCCGTTCATCATGGATTGCCCAAATCAGTGGCGAAGAATTGGATAGTCAGGCAAGCAGCGAAACTAAAGAAAAAGAACCCTCATTCTACTTTAAATGGTTGCCGGACAGGTTAGTTTTTTATCTCTACAAAGAAGGTGACCAAACACCCACCTATAAAGCAGACGGTTCTGTAATTGACCGCAAAGGTTTGACAGTTCTGGGAGAGGGTGATGAATGGTTGCAGGATTTTAATAGGGCAATACAAGCTGGAATGGGGATAAAAATCAAAATTAACCCAACTGACACAAAATTTGAAAAAGTTATTGTTAGTGGATTCCGTCATGATAACGATCCATTGGTGCCTGTCAATGGTTTGGCTGATTTATTCGACAATCACACCTATACGGAAGGGTTCTCATTTTTGA
>DATHWC010000263.1:0-10046 GCA_035460985.1 Lunatimonas sp. | reverse complement strand
GGAATTTGGTATCATGCCGTTATGGGACATGTTGGTATAGCCCAACTTATAGGTGGTTCGATCCGTTGACCCTGAAATAGCCAATGAATTCGTAGAAGTAATGCCCGTTTCCAGAAAGTTCTTCATGTTATCCGGATATGCTCTCATCTCAGTAGGTATCCGGTTTCCATTTTCATCCACCGGACTATTCCACTGTACCGCCGTAATCCCCTGATCCAAAGGTATACCGGTCCAATATGCTGATCTTTCATCCAAGAGACCTACCCGGTTTCCATTTGAGAATTTGTAATGAAAATCCAAATACCTTACCGGCTGCTCAAATACGTTTGAAGAGGAGAAATTAACAGTCATTCGTTCCCCTTTCCTGCCTTTTTTGGTAGTGATCAAAACCACACCATTTCCAGCACGTGTACCATATAGAGCTGCTGCACTGGGTCCCTTTAATACGGAAATGGTCTCGATATCATCGGGGTTCAAATCAGAAATCTGGTTTCCATAATCTACCTCATTTCTACCTCCCATAGATCTCATGTTGCTTAGACTATTTGCCACCGGCACGCCATCGATAACAAATAATGGTTGATTGTCGCTGGTAAGGGAGGTTGCTCCTCTGATTACAATGGAAGAAGACGACCCCACTCCACTGGTTTGATTTATTGTAACACCCGCAACTCTTCCTGCCAAGGCGTTAATCGCATTTTCTTGCGTTACGTTGCGGACGTCATCACCTTTGACTTCGCCAACCGAGTATCCCAAAGACCGCTTTTCCCTCTCAATACCCAAGGCAGTTACCACGACCTCAGACATGGCTGACATCGACTCAGCCAATGAAACATCTATATTGCTTAGGTTTCCTACAGTAACTTCCTTTGTCTCAAACCCCACATAGGAAAACACCAAAACTGAATTCGGTCCAACCACTTCAATCGAATAAGCACCCTGAATATCAGTCACAGTGCCATTATTCGTACCTTTCTCTACTACGGTAACGCCAGGCAAGCCTGAGTCATCACCCTCCGCCGTAACCCTACCTCTTACAGTGACGGCTTCGGCATCTAAATTTTCTTCCAGCCTCTCCAGAATGGAGGCGCCAGTAGTACTGACGGATGCGTCAGCACTGAATGACGTGTTGGCCATCGTTGCGTATGGACTTCCATAGCAAAGGCCAAACGATAAAAGTGGAACCATCCACTTATACATTTTGCTAGTACGGTGTTGTTTCATTTTTCTTGGATAATTAGCTTTACATTCTTTTTTATTTCTGAGATAATTTTTTTTTGGAAAGCAAGTTTCCAAACCGTTGGCGATGACTCTTCACTAGGCTAAATTATCTAGAGAAGCTAAGACGTCTTTATTACTGAGATTAAATTTGGGTTAATTTTATTTTTTGGAAATTATTATTGTTGAACTGGTATATTTGACTGGAAAGATTAATCAGTTTTCGGGATATTTCCCGGCTGCTCAATCTTGGCAGCGTGTTCCTCCATGATGGAATCAAAATGAATTTTCAAACTCGTCTCCAAATAGATCACCATCTGTTCATCCTCCAAGCCGCCTAGAAATTCTTCAAATTCCTCCCTAGAAATCTTGTTGGAGACGAGTTTCTGAATCAACGCATCTGCTTTTAACTTTTTCATTGACTTGCTCTTCTGAAAAGATATACATTAGGGTGCAATAAAAGGACTATCGCATTTGCCAAAATTCTTTGTAGAAAAAGCGCATTATTGAGTGATAATCTCCCGTAAGAAAAAATATTGTCTTTAAAATCCAATCGAGTAGTACAATCGAAATTATATTCAGTAATTATTTAAGCGTAAAACAGTAATTATCCATCAGACAATTTTGCACAAGATTTATGAAATACTTTCATCTAATAACCCTCCTTTTACTTTTTGCCTGCAAAAATGAATCTCAAGATATATCAACCGGCCCCCTCTCCGGAACCATGGATGACTTAGTGACCCGATTTTATGAGAGCTTTGAAAAGCCGACGTTGGATACTATTTCAGACGCCTTTATTCATACTTATCTTTCTCCCTCCGAAAAAGAGGTTCTTTCAACACGCTATTGGAATTTTGAGGTGAATGTTCCGGTCACAGTCTCCATCATGCGGGACAAAGACCAGCAAACAATCCCTTTTTGGCTTGTACCATCGGGATTTGAAAAGACGGCCATGACTGTCAAAAACTCCCATTCCACCTATGAAGTCTGGCAAAAAAAATTCGATCAAGGTTCCGTTGATCTGGGGATCAACGGATTCGACAAACACCGACCTGTCTATTTTGTGGGTGTGGCACCGCAAAATGAAAGGGATGAAGTTACCATTACCCCCATATTTCCAGAAAATCAACACATCGAGACATTTGACGTAGGCGCCTTTACCTACCACGACTGGGACGGGCTCACCCTTACAGAAGTGCCGGATCAGTTGAAAGGCCAACAACTACTTACTACGATCCGGGGCCGTGCCAGGGAAGCGCATCTAATTGGAGCCTTTCGAAACACTGATTTCCCATCTTCTACTAGTCCTGATCAAGTTATGCTTACCTGGAGCGGTGAACCAAGCACCACCGTTGATATACAGTGGCGGACAGCACCTGAAATTCAGTCTAGCCAGGTACGTTATTGGAAAGCAGAAAATTCAGACACGTTGACCCAAAGTGGTCATGCCAAAAAAATGGAAGACCGCCTATTGGAAAACGACCGATATATTCAGCGGTATACAGCTAACCTCTCCGGTTTGACTCCCGGAACAACCTACCAGTATCAGGTAGGAAATGATCAAGGAATTTGGACTGACCCAGAAAAATTCCAAACAGCCTCCCAAACTTCCAGCCCCTTTTCTTTTATTTGGTTTGGAGATGTACACAACACCGATACCTGGGGTGATGTGATTCATAGGGCAGAGGAGAGGCATCCTGAAAACTCGTTTTATATTATCGCAGGTGATTTAGTCAATACTGGTCTTCACCGGGATGATTGGGATCAACTTTTTGGCTATGCCGGAAAAACTATCTCCCGAAGACCCCTGATGGCAGTACCCGGAAACCACGACAGCCAGGATGGATTGGGAGCCTGGATGTATGAGGATATGTTTAGCTTTCCCGACAATGGCCCTGATGGGTTTAATCCTGAACGGACATATTCCTTTACCTATCAAAATGCCCTCTACTTAATGCTGGACGCAACTCTCCCGAACGCCCCACAAACAGCATGGATGGAAAAAGTATTGCAGGAAAATACATCAGATTGGGTATTTGTCGTCACTCACTTCCCTCCCTATAATGCGGTGGAACCTTATGAGACCCTTATTGAAGAATGGGTTCCCGTGTTTGACAAGTACAGCGTAGATATGGTCATGGGGGGTCATTTTCATTATTATATGCGCTCCAAACCGTTAGTGGATAGTAAAATTTCTTCAGACCCTTCCGTGGGAACCCGTTATGTTATTTCCATCGGAACAAAAGGGAAAAATAAAGAAGCTCCAAAAGGAGAATACGCAGACGTGCAGTTTGAAGCAGAGTTTCTTTACCAACACATGGAAATCGATGGTAAAAAACTCCGGTATACCAGTTACAATTTAGATGGGGAGGTTGTTGATCAATTTTCTATCGAAAAATAGAAAAGTTAAGGTTGGAAGGTTTTTCCAAACCCTAGCATTTATAACTTTATGCTGATACTCAGCCTTACTGAATCAATGGAATTTTTTTTTTGGGATTGAGGGTAGCAGATCAGAAAGAATAGCCGTATTTTAGAATTTCCAACGGAAAGGAAATTCCCATGTACATTATCTTTGATACAGAAACCACCGGGTTGCCCGGTAACTACAATGCGCCTATCACGGACCTTGACAACTGGCCGAGACTTGTTCAGTTAGCTTGGCAGCTGCATGACGCCAAAGGGAAGCTCCTTTCGCAACAAAACCACATTGTAAGGCCGGAAGGATTTACAATTCCCTACAATGCTGAAAAAATCCACGGGATCTCTACAAAGCGGGCTGAACAAGAAGGTAAGCCACTGACGGAGGTTCTTTCGTTTTTTCAGAAGGACATGGAAAAGGCCAACTTCCTGGTCGGGCATAACGTGGAGTTTGACGTAAAAGTCACTGGGGCAGAATTTCTCCGTAAAGGAGTCACGACAAATTTTATCGAGAAAAAGACCCTCGATACCAAAGAGATTTCCACGGAATATTGCGCCATTCCAGGCGGGAAAGGTGGCAAATTCAAGTGGCCTACGTTGACAGAATTACATCGGAAACTTTTTGGAGCCGACTTTGATGCTGCCCATGATGCTGCCTATGATGTGCATGCGACAGCAAAGTGCTTTTTTGGTTTGATCACCCAAGCTGTACTCCCACCTAAAGAAGGAATTTCCATATCAGAAGTAATCTATGAGGCTCCAAATTTAGAAGCTGCTAACTTTGAATTTGCGGAAGACGATCAAAAAGCAGCAGCAAAAGATGTCCTAAAGGCGGCTGGTAGGGCTGATATTTCTGACCTTGCCGGAGTTCCATTTGTTCACCTGCATGTACATTCGCAGTTTTCCATACTTCAAGCAACCTCGGAAATCCCCAGCCTAGTCAGAAGGGCCAAAGAAATGAATATGCCTGCCATCTCCATGACAGACCATGGGAACATGATGGGGGCCTTTAACTTTGTACGGGAAGCCTTGGCAAATGATATCAAACCCATTCTAGGCTGCGAGTTCAATATCACCAAAGACCGAAAAAACAAATCAACCAAAGACGACGGCTATCAAACTGTACTTCTTGCCAAAAATAAGGCAGGGTACCACAACTTGGCAAAACTTGCGTCCTATGCGAATACGGAGGGATTTTATTATCTGCCCCGCATAGACAAGGAGCTGTTACTCCAATACAAGGACCACCTTATAGCCACTACGGGGGGGCTTTGGGGAGAGATCCCCTTTCTTATCCTGAACGTGGGCGAGACGCAGGCCGAAGAGGCCTTTGTCTGGTGGAAGGAAGTTTTTGGAGAAGACTTCTATGTAGAGCTTAACCGCCATGGTATTCCCGAAGAGGAAAAAGTCAATGAGGTGCTATTACAATTGGCACATAAATATGATGTCAAATACTTTGCTGCCAACAACACCTATTACAATCAAAAATCCGATGCCAACGCCCATGACATTCTACTCTGTGTCAAAGATGGCGAATTGGTGGAAAAACCCAAAAAATACATTGGCAGAAGAGGCAGAGAGTTTCGGTTTGGGTTCCCCAATGAGGAGTTCTATGTGAAATCCCCCGAGGAGATGAAAAAGCTTTTTGCCGATATGCCGGAGGCGATTATCTGTACGCACGAGATTGCGGAGAAGATCGAGTCCTACAAATTGGCTCGGGAAGTTCTCCTGCCGAAATTTGACATTCCTGAGCAATTTGTACATCCCGAGGATGAGGTAGATGGGGGGAAACGGGGAGAAAATGCCTACTTACGCCACCTTACCTATGTAGGTGCCAAAAAACGATATCCGGAGATTACGCCGGAAATCCAGGAACGCTTGGATTTTGAACTGGCTACCATTGAGCGGACAGGTTATCCCGGATATTTCCTTATTGTCCAAGATTTCACCCGTGCAGCCAGGGATATGGGAGTAGCTGTAGGGCCAGGCAGGGGGTCCGCCGCTGGGTCCGCAGTCGCCTATTGCGTGGCGATCACAAATATAGACCCCATCGCTTATGACCTTCTGTTCGAGAGATTCCTGAACCCTGACCGGGTATCCCTTCCCGATATTGATATTGACTTTGACGATGAAGGAAGGCAAAGTGTCATAGACTATGTCATCCAGAAATACGGAGCAAATCAGGTAGCTCAGATAATTACCTATGGAACCATGGCCGCAAAATCCGCTATCCGGGATACTGCGAGGGTGCTAAATCTCCCCCTTTCGGAGGCTGACCGCTTGGCCAAGTTGGTTCCAGATATCAAGCTTAAGGCTCTTTTTGATCTAGCGAAGGATCACGCCAAGCTCTCGGACAAGCTCAAAAACAATTCCGAAAACGTCCAAAAGGCGATGGAGCTTATTCGGATCTCCAAAGGAAGCGACGACAACTCCAAAACGGTAAATCAAGCAAAAATTCTCGAAGGATCAGTAAGAAATACAGGTATTCACGCTTGTGGGGTTATTATCACTCCAGACGATATTACCAACTACGTACCCGTCGCTTTGGCCAAAGACTCAGAGATGGTCTGTACCCAGTTTGACAACTCCGTCGTGGAGAGTGCGGGATTGCTGAAGATGGACTTTTTGGGATTAAAAACCCTGACGCTTATCAAAGATGCCGTCAAGATCATTAAAGAAAGACATGGGGTAGCCCTTGACCCTGAAGAGTTCCCCATTGAGGATGTAAAGACGTATGAACTCTTCCAACGGGGAGAAACGGTGGGTATATTCCAGTATGAATCCGCGGGGATGCAAAAATACATGCGGGAACTCAAACCTACGGTTTTTGCCGACCTCATTGCGATGAATGCCCTGTACCGTCCCGGACCACTGGAGTATATTCCCAAATTCATTGCCAGGAAACATGGATTGGAGCCCATTTCGTATGATCTGGACGATATGGAGGAATATCTGAAAGAAACATACGGAATTACCGTGTACCAGGAACAGGTGATGTTGCTTTCCCAAAAACTTGCCGGATTTACCAAAGGTGAGGCTGACGTATTGCGAAAAGCAATGGGTAAAAAGCAGAAAGACGTGCTGGATAAAATGAAGCCCAAATTCATCGAACAGGCAGGTGCTAAAGGACACGATAAAAGCAAGCTGGAAAAAATCTGGAAGGACTGGGAAGCCTTTGCCTCCTATGCCTTTAACAAATCCCACTCTACCTGCTACGCTTGGATTGCCTATCAGACAGCGTATCTAAAAGCACACTACCCGGCGGAGTACATGGCATCGGTGCTCAGCAACAACATGAATGACCTAACCCAAGTTACCTTCTTCATGGAGGAGTGTAAACGGTCAAACATTCAGGTTTTGGGTCCGGATATCAATGAATCCAACAGTGGATTTACCGTAAACATGGAGGGACAGGTACGATTTGGATTGGCTGCCATCAAAGGCGCCGGAGGGGCAGCGGTGAGTGCCATTATCGAAGAGAGAACCAAAAACGGAGTTTATAAAAACATTTTCGACTTTGTCAAACGGGTGAACCTTCGGGCAGTAAATAAGAAAACCATGGAGGTGCTAGCTATGGCTGGCGGATTCGATTGCTTCAAGGAGCATCATAGAAGGCAATACTTAGAAGCGCCAGAAGGAGAAATTCCGTTACTGGAAAAAGCCGTCAAGTATGCGCAGAAAATCATTCAGGAAGAAGAAAGCAACCAGGTTTCCCTGTTCGGGGGAAGTACGGGCATGGCAATCCCTGTACCAACTGTCCCTAGTATGGAGCCATTCAGCCAGCTACAGGAACTTAACATTGAAAAGGAGGTAGTCGGGTTATATATTTCAGGCCATCCCCTGGATCAATTTAGAATCGAGATAGAGGCGTTTACCAATACCAAGCTGCCGGAGATGTCCCAAATAGATGTGATCAAAGGACGGGGAGAGATCAAACTGGCCGGAGCAGTTACTTCTTTTGCGCATAGAACTACTAAAACCGGCAAACCATTTGGAACCCTGACTGTAGAAGATTATCATGGAGGCCATACTTTTTTTATTTTCGGAGAAGACTATGTCCGGTATAAAGAGTACTTTATGACCGGGTGGTTTTTGTATATTACAGGCGGCATTTATCCCAACAGATTTAAGCCCACAGAGTTGGAGTTTAAGATAAACGCAATTACTCTATTGAATGAACTTAGGGGTAAAATGATCAAAGGACTTCGGGTGCATATTGCGTTAGATGACTTGACGCTTGACCTTATGGAAAAGCTAGAGGCAATCACTACCACCTATAAGGGCGATGCCAAGCTTTACATAAATGTCATCGACAACAAGGAAAATATCACCTTAGATCTCATGTCTAAAAAGTACCTGATTGATCCTTCAAACGAAATGATCAGTGCCTTAGGGACTATCCCTGAAATTGCTTACAAAATCATTTAATAAAAAAACGCAATATGCAGGAACTAAATAAGGTTGGAGAGACTTTATTAATATATTTTGTATTCAATTGAAAACTATAAAAATGACAAAAGCAATAGAAATTACAGATTCCAATTTTGAAGATATCCTTCAGTCGGATCAACCTATATTAGTGGATTTTTGGGCTGAGTGGTGTGGGCCTTGTAAAATGATCGGACCGATAGTTGAAGAATTGGCCGGCGAGTACGAAGGTAAAGCGGTAATAGGCAAATTGGACGTGGATTCCAATCCGGAAATTACAAGAAAGTTTGGTGTTAGGAGTATACCTACTCTATTGATATTCAAAGGAGGCGAAATCGTCGACAAGCAAATCGGTGCCGTACCAAAATCGGTTCTGAGTCAAAAAATTGAAGCTCAACTTTAATCAATAAAAAAGCCCTCTCGAAGGGCTTTTTTATTATGTGATTTTTGAATCAGGGAATAGGTTCACCATTCCTCCATAGCCGTTAAGTGAAAAAAGATGGCTCACTCTATGCTTGGATAATTCTATTTTTACACAAGCCAACATCAAACTATCGGTGTGCTGTCCAATGATGTACCAGGCGCTGCCGTCGGTGTCAATTGTGAAACTCCTCCCGAAACAATAAACTTCATAATTTCTGTACTGTTGACGTTTTCCAACACCCTCACATTCTCTTTGGGTACCAAATAAAGATTGCCACTGAAATTGTACGAATGGGGAAAATAAACGGAAACCAGATCCAACTCTCCTAAAGGTGCCAAATCATCTTGCGTCATAAAACCCAACCTGGACATATTATCAGATAGTTTGACTACGATGGGAGTATTGAACTTCTTCTTATCCCCCACAAAAGCCGACATCAGGTCTTTGATGCTGGTGTATAGGATATTGACTAAGGGTATTTTAAAGACAACCTTTTCCAACTCTTCAAAAATAGAGCGGGTCAGGAAAATGCTAGTCATATACCCGACTGCTGTCACTATCAAAAACATAAACACTATACCCAAACCAGGGATATCTATCGGAATGATATTATCTAAAAATTGGACAGCAAGCAAAATAATATAAAAAGTAAGGGCAAAGGGTACAACAAAGAGCAAACCTCTTAAAAAGTAACCTAAGATTCTTTTAGATGTGAAGCTGGACATAATAACTAAGTAAAGATGTATTCCTACAGGTCAATAAAAATTGTACCAAAAAAAGGCCCTGCTTTATAAAAAACAGAGCCTTTTGTCATTTTTAACAAAATTTTATAAATCAATGCCCATAAATGACATAAAGGCAATGCCCATCAGTCCGGTAATGAGCATAGTAATGCCCAATCCTTTCAATCCGTTCGGCACGTGTGAATACTTCAGTTTTTCGCGAATTGCGGCAAGTGCAACAATGGCAAGAAAAAAACCGGTTCCGGAACCAAAGCCGTATACGGTCGCTTCAGCCAGCGTATAATCCCGCTGAGCCATAAACAATGATCCGCCCAAAATGGCACAGTTCACTGCAATAAGGGGCAAGAATATACCCAACGCTCCATAAAGAGCCGGAGCGAATTTTTCAATGATCATTTCCACTAGCTGTACCATTGCCGCAATGATGGCAATAAACATTATAAACCTAAGGAAGCTCAAGTCAACTGCGGCAAATGTCTCGCCTGCAAAAGCAAGTGCCCCTTCTTTCAATACAAATTCATTCAGCACCCAGTTAAGCGGTACGGTGATTGTCAACACGAAAATGACAGCTGCACCCAAACCTAGGGCGGTACTTACTTTCTTGGATACGGCGAGAAAAGAACACATACCCAAAAAGTAGGCAAATACCATGTTGTCAATAAAGATTGACAGGATTCCTAAATTAAATAATTCCATTTTTCTATCTATTTAGTGTTCTACATAACCTGTTTTGGATCGCTGCACCCAAATAATCAATCCCAGAATGATAAATGCACCCACAGGGCTAACCATCAAACCATTTGTAGCAAGGT
>DATHWC010000262.1:0-47904 GCA_035460985.1 Lunatimonas sp. | reverse complement strand
AAAAGGTTGGGAGTAGCCATATAGCCGAAATCGTTGATAATTATCAGATCCATGTCCCCGTCATTATCAAAATCCGTGAACACTCCTCCAAAACCAAATCCAGTATGCTTCAATCCATAACTCTCACTTACCTCCACAAACCTACCCCCTGAATTGATGTACAACAAATCATGGGCTGGTGCCCTGTCACCTTCAGGGATTGCTCCTAAATATTCGTCAAACCGACCATCAAATCTGTTGAAAAAATTACTGACATATAAATCGGGATACCCATCTCCATTTAAATCCCCGAAAGCGGCACCGGTAGAAAAGGATATATGATCCAAACCATAGTTTCTGCTTCTATCCGAGAATTTACCGTTTCCCTCATTAATAAATAAAAAATTGGAGGAGGCGGTGAATTTGTCCCCTTCAATTTTGGCTATTGTTGTGATAAAAATATCTATTCTCCCATCTCTATTTACATCTGCGCACACTACCCCTTGCGTTACAATATTCTCTAACCCCGAAAAACCAGCGTCATTAATGATATTGGTAAATGTGCCGTCGCCATTATTTTTATATAATGCATCCTTTCCGGCTCCGCCCGTGATAAAAACGTCTTCCCAACCATCATTGTCGAAATCCAATACCGCAGCTCCTCCTCCGAAAATACCCTGAAAGACTTGAAAATAATGATCTATTCCTGCCGTCTCGGTAACATCAGCAAACCGACTTTGGGAAAATGAGGTTATACAGACAAATGGAAATAAAACGATGAAGGCAATCCTTCTCATAGAGGTGACGGGCTATCTTGCGGGATGTTCGTCTTTAGCATTAAGAGTGTGCTATGAAAAATCTGTTCCATAGCACACCTCTAGTTTAATATCCTGGATTTTGCTCCAAATCGGAAAACCCGTCCATGGCAAATTGTGGAATAGGCCATAGATAGTTTCTGGAAGGATCAAACTGTCTGTTCTCTAGTGTTGGAAGAGAGGGGATCACTTGTTCTGCTGTCCTCCATCTAAGCAGGTCAAAGTATCGTGAACCCTCCAAAACAAATTCTATCCGACGTTCATGCCTAATCTGATCCCTCATTGCTCCTTGATCCAAACCTTGGGGAAAATCAGGCATATTTGCCCTAGATCTAATTTTGTTGACTGCTTCATATACAGAAGCATCTGGCCCTACCGCTTCGTTCTGTGCTTCCGCATACATCAGTAATACATCAGCATATCGAATCAGCACCAAGTCTACCGGACTATTGCTTTCTCCTGTATTCCCTGTCTCTGAAACCCATTTTCGACTCGCCATAGGCAGGGCTGCGGGGTTAGTCACTGCTGACCCGTTAACCAGAAAATTTATGGGGTATTCAAGTTCAATATCCCGAAAGACATCACCTGGGAAAAAGAAGGACCATCTTAATCTAGGATCTCTATTTTCCAAGAAATTATCGGCATCATACAAAGGCGATTCACTGATCGGTAGACCGTCCGTCATGTAATAATCGTCAACCAAATTTCTGGTGTAAGTAAAAGAGCCCCATCCTCCACCAATATTCAAATTTGAGGGTGCATAGTGAACTTGGAGAAAGCTGCCCTCTCCACCTGCATCTGTTAGGTATTGAATACTAAAAAAAATTTCTTTACTCTGTTCATTAGTACCTCTAAATAGACTTTCGTAATCTTCATCCAAATGGATATCAGGTCCTTCTACATCAATTATTTCACGAAACGTGGCAGCAGCTTCTGCCCAACGGTTGTTGTATAATAAAACCTTTCCCTTTAACGCTAGAGAGGCTTGCTTTGTAGGTCTGCCAAACTGTCCATTAGTTGGAGTATAGTCCAGGTGTGTTGCCGCAAAATTCAGATCTTCTAAAATCAGTGCCAATACCTCCTCTTTGGAGTTCCTGGTAAGTTTTTGTGCTTCTTCATTCGATATTACGGTGGTAACGATTGGAACACCTCCATAGAGTGTCACCATATCGGTATAAATAAATGCCCTCAGAAAGCGTAACTCGGCTCTCCATTTGTTGGCATTCTCCTCGGATAAATTTTGAATTGTATTGGAATTGATGATATCCAACATGTTATTAATTCTCGCCAATCCCTGATACCCAAAATTATATTTCCAATTGACCATCCCACCGGATGTTGGGCTCATTGTTCCACGCGCAATAGCTGTAAACCCGTGCTCCCAGTCACAGCAAAGAACTGCATTATCGGTGGCCGCATCAAAATGAGGGTGTATATGAACAAAGGCCCCCCCCCAGATGGAACCCTGAAATATAGAATAAACCCCATTTATCCCGATAATTAAATCACTTTCTGTTTGGAAAAACCCTTCAGCAGAGGCAAAACCAACCGGATCTTTATATAATATATCATCATTACATCCATCTATGACTAAGACAAGCAGTAGAAGAACGCTGAATTTGTATAGTCTCTTTTTCATGTTTCTAATCTTTATACGTTCAAAAGTTAATGTTTAACCCACCCGTAAACACCCGTAAATTCGGATAGGAGTTTGTTCCACGGTCGGCTCCTGGAGGCCTTTCCGGATCTAGGTAGGGGAATTCCGTCCACGTAAATAGATTACTTCCATTAACAAAAACCCTGACATTTTGAACAAAGGAAGATTGAAGTAAATTTGGGGGGACTGTATAACCAATTTGCAGATTTTTTAAGCGCAAAAATGTCCTATCATAAAGCCAAAAGGAGTTTGTAGTACTGTTGCTAGGTCCATTGGATACAAATATTCTTGGCATAGAAGCATCAGGATTTTCGGGTGTCCATCGGTCCTCCCATAACCCCACCAAGCCTGCCGTATTAAAAAATGGAGCTGCAAGTTCCTCACTAGAATATCCATGGTAACCACCTGCACCCTGAAATAATGCAAAAACATCCACGCCTTTGTAAGATACCCTTCCATTAAATCCAAATAGCCATTCGGGGTTTTGCCAGCCCATGACAACCCTATCGTTCTGGTCAATAAGGCCATCAGGGATTCCATCTGGACCACTAATATCCGCTAACCTTACATCTCCGACTCCGTAATTTGGATCCAAGAGAGAGTGGTTTGGAGCCGAATTAAATTCCTCCTGTGTCCGAAATAACCCTAGAGACTGATATCCAAAATAACTGTTGATGGGAGATCCGGGCTGAATGATCATACGCCCTTGAATGGCTCTATCAATATCATTGGGAATGTTTGGATTCAGTTCCATTACCGTACTTTTAACGTTCGTAACGTTTCCGCCGAAGGAAATCCGCACCTCTCCAAATGTTTCGTTGTAATTTAGATTCAATTCCCATCCTTCGTTTTTCACTTCTGCGGCATTGGAAATTTGAGAATTAAATCCTGTAGTAATTTCCGAGGGCAAGTCATACAATATTCCAGTCGTATTACGGATAAAATACTCGGCTTCCATGGTAAATTTGGACTCGAAAAGTGCCAAGTCGATTCCTAAGTTAACCATACTGGTGGCTTCCCAGGAAAGGTTGGGATTTCCCAAATCAGTAACGGCTGCTCCAGGAACCAGTGTGCCGCCGAAAGAGTATGCTTGATTGAGTGATAAATTTCTTGCAAACCGGAAATCACCAATGTTCTGATTACCCAACATTCCCCAGGACGCCCTTATTTTAAGAAAGTCAACACCTCCAAATCCCTGCATAAAATCTTCTTCAGAAATCGCCCATCCCGCTGAAAAAGAGGGAAAAGCTCCCCACTTATTGGTAGCAAATCTAGAAGTTCCATCATACCTTAAATTAGCCTCGAACAGATATTTCTCATTGTAATTGTAATTCAATCGTCCGAAATAAGATTGTAGTGCCCAAGTGGTTCCTCCTTCACCATTGGTAGCCGTTGACGCATCTCCAGAGGAGAGCGTTTGGACCGCATTGGATATTTGACCAGCCCTGAAGGTTTGAAAATCATCACTGTTGTGTTCTTCCTGATTAAATCCTATTAGACTTCCAAAGTTGTGTAACCCGAAACTTTTGTCGTAAGAAGCCTGAAGCCAGGTTGTGACATTCAAGGCTTGACTGTTAAATCGGTTTCTTCCCCTTAAAGGAGCCATCTGAATAGGCACTCCTGTTACAATATCAAAATGCTCGATCATATTGTTGAAAGAAGCCTGGTTGATGGTTCGGTAGTTTATTGCCGCAGTACCTCTTACGTTCAATCCTTGGATAATCTCATAATTGATATATGTGTTCCCTAAAATATGATGGTCTAATTCCCTAAATTCTCTGGATGCTGCTACGGCCATTGGATTTGCCCTACCAGCCAACCCCAAGGGTGAGGCAAAACGTCCCTGATCGTCGTATGGGGTGTTAAAAGGCAATCCTTGTATCGCCAAACCTGCTACGTTACCGTCGCCCAGCACCGTTCCTCCGGGAGAAACCATATCGCCTCGGGTAAGTGATATACTGGTGCCAACTCTCAGTTTGTCATTTACATAAGTATCCAAGTTCAATCGCGTGTTGAACCGCTTAAAATTCGAGTTTGGGATAGTCCCATCCTGATCAAGATACCCTACTGAGTACCTAAAATTAGTTTTTTGGGTTCCTCCAGAAGCACTGAAATTATGCTGCTGCATCATTCCTCTTCTAAAGACTACATCAATCCAATCCGTATTGATGTTCCTGTCTCTGAATCCGTTGATTTCTTGTTCCGAAAATCTGACAGGATTGCCAAAATTGGTAGCCCCCTCATTCCATAGCTCGGCAAACTGAACAGAATTTGTCACCATTTCCGGAAGACGAATAGCTTCAGACGTCCCTGCAAACCCGTTGTAGTTAAAAGTCGTTTTTTCTCCTTTAGCGGCTCCCCGTTTGGTTGTCACCAACACAACACCATTGGCAGCCCTGGACCCATATATGGCTGCCGAAGCAGCATCCTTTAGTACGGTAACCGTTTCGATATCGTCTGGATTGATATTATTTAAAGGAGCTTCGATACCGTCTACCAAAATAAGTGGAGAAGAATTGTTAAGTGTTCCGATACCCCGAATATTTACTGTAACCCCGTCTCTTCCTGCTTGCCCGGAATTTTGATTTATGTGAACACCCGAAACGGTTCCCTGTAGCGCAGTAGCCGCACTTGTAATTGGTCGGTTTTCAATATCTCTGGTACCTACCGTTGCTACAGATCCGGTAAGGTTCGACTTCTTTTGGGTTCCATACCCGACTACAACAACTTCGTCCAGTGCCTGAGCACTGTCCTCCAGCGTCACATTGATTACTTGTTGATTACCGACATCTACGGTCCTACTTTCATACCCGATAAATGAAAATACTAACCTAGATCCTTCTGGAACAGTAATGGAATAATTCCCATCAATATCCGTGGCTGTACCTAGCGTAGAACCCGGAACAGATACAGTAGCTCCTGGAATTGGGACTCCATTACTGTCCACAACCTTTCCGGTAATGGTTACATCAAAAAGAACAGGTTTTACCTCCCTTATTATAGCCTTTGAGGACGCAAAATGAGGGCTTTGAATAGATACTTCAGGAAAACTATGCCTGAGTCTGGAGTTCTCCTGGGCAGAAGTCGGGTAAATGCTCCCAATAAAAACGATCATTGAAAGCAGAAATACAGCCAAAGCCCCGTTGGGGAGTGGTACATTTTTCATCATATTGGGCATCGTTAATTAAGGTGGATAATTGTATCAATGTGAAGAAATCTAAGCTCCTTTAGGGATCACCTTTGTTTATCTAATTATTATGTTAGTCAATTGTGTCAAAACAAATTAGACATGCTTCGAAATGATCTAGGGATGGACTTAATAGGTTCGGTTACACAATCTATTTAATTAAATTTAAAATGAAAAATTTTATTGTTTTTTTTTATTGGTTACCTTTTTACCTCTTAATAGCTTTAGCGCCCATGATTCTTCCTCAAAAGTATATGAACGGTAAAAATATAGCCCACCAAATACAGCTTCATTATTCTATCCTATCCATGCGATTCAAGGTCGAACAATATCGTCTAGTACTGAGTTTTTAACTTGTATGTAGGCATGAAGATTGTTTATATATTTTAAAGGCAATTTGATATAGGATAATTAAGGGCCTTTTTTTAAAAAAATCTATAATTACATCCATTAAAAATCCTCTCCATGAAAGCTACCTGGAACAATACCATAATTGCTGAAAGCCAAAAAACAGTTAAATTGGAAGGGAATCATTACTTTCCTTCTGACAGCATAAAAACAGAATATTTTAAAGCATCCCCTTCTAACAGCACCTGTCCTTGGAAAGGAGTGGCCTCCTATTATAACATCGAAGTGGATGGCAAAACAAATAAAGATGCTGCTTGGTACTACGCAGACCCAAAAGCAGAAGCGTCTGAAATAAAAGGCCATATTGCGTTTTGGAAAGGGGTTAAAATTGAAGAATAATCCATTTTTCCCCACATTTCAACAAACTAAGCGACATGCTTACTATTAACGAAAATTTCTGGACGTATTTACTCGTAAAACCTATGCCCGATCAGCAATTGATAAACAAAATCACCAATACTAGAATCAACTCTGAAAATATTTGTTTGCCTTTGGAAATTGAGGATTATATTCCCCAACCTATACCGGATGTTTCCCCCCCAAAATGGCACCTGGGACATACCACTTGGTTTTTTGAAGCCTTTGTCTTGGTTCCGTATCTAAATGGCTATAGTCTTTTTCACGAAGATTTTGCCTACCTGTTTAACAGCTACTACAACAACGCGGGAAAAAGGGTTTTGCGTCCAAACCGCGGATTGATGAGTCGCCCTCCAGTCAGAGAAGTAATGGCCTATAGAGCCTATGTAACCGATAACCTGCTTAAATTGGTGGATCAAGATCCTGGGGAAAAAGTTCTCAAAATAATCGAACTTGGGATCAACCACGAGGAGCAGCATCAGGAACTTCTGGTGTATGACATCAAATTTATTTTGGGAAACCAACCTACTTTTCCTGTATATGGTGGTCGGTTTGAATTGTCAGCAACGTCCGGTGAATTAGTTAATGAAGACCTTTCCCAAGGATTATACACAATCGGTGCCTCAGGGGATACCTTTTGCTATGACAATGAATGTAGGCAGCACCAAGTCTATCTTGATGCCTTTCAAATAGCTAATCGATTGGTTACCAACGGGGAATACATGGCATTCATTGCAGATGGAGGATATGCTGATTTTAACCTTTGGCTTTCCGATGGTTGGGAGTTTATCCGGTCCAGCAATATCCAAGCTCCGCTATATTGGCATAAGGTGGGCGGTGATTGGTGGTCCTACAACCTCAGCGGATTTCAACCAGTCAACCCCGATCTTCCGGTGGCGCACATTAGCCTGTATGAGGCCATGGCCTACGCAGAATGGGCAGGAGCTCGACTTCCCACTGAATTTGAACGGGAAGTCGCTTCAGACCGGATGATGGCGGGTCAATTGTGGGAATGGACGAACAGTGCCTATCTTCCATACCCAGGATTCTCCAAAGCTCCAGGCGCACTGGGTGAATACAATGGCAAATTCATGGTGAATCAGCACATACTACGGGGAAGCTCAATAGCTACGCCCGATGGTCATAGCAGAAGCACTTACAGAAATTTCTTTCACCCCTCTTCCCGATGGGTTTTTTCAGGCATTAGATTGGCAAAATGATGAGTGAGATATTAGAGCAAACTACCTTTTTGAACGATGTAATCAGCGGATTGCGGTCAAAACCGAAACGGATATCGTCGAAATACTTTTATGACCAAAAAGGGTCAGAGATTTTCCAGCAGATTATGGGTATGGAAGAATATTACCTTCCTACTTGCGAGAAGTCCATATTGGAAAATGAATCGGAAAAGATTGCCGCAATGTTAGAGTCCAATTCTATCCATGTGTTGGAATTGGGAGCTGGGGATGGGACAAAAACGAGTATCATTCTTGAGAAATTTATGGAGACCGGTAAAAATATCCATTATTTTCCCATGGATATTTCAGCAGACATTTTAAAGTTCAATCAGAAAACCCTTGCTAATCAACTGCCTCAGCTCGCGGTAACTCCTATTGCCGGAGACTATCACCAAACGCTAAAAGAGTTTCCTAGAGCAGAAGAAACGAAATTGATCTTGTTTCTTGGAAGTAATGTAGGAAATTTTAAACCGCAGGAAGCAATAGAATTTTTGAGATTTGTCAAAGAATGTATGGATCCCGGCGACCACTTTCTGCTTGCCTCCGATCTGAAAAAGAATCCAAGTCAGATTCTTAGGGCCTACAGCGATCCTGGAGGACTGACGAAACAATTTAACATGAACCTTTTGGATAGAATAAACAGGGAATTGGACGGGGATTTTGATTTAAAGGCCTTTGATCATTATGCCACGTACAACCCCTTAGATGGCCTTGCTCAAAGTTTTTTGGTAAGTCTTAAGGATCAGGAAGTAAACATAGGTGGCACAACCTTCCATTTTGACAGGTATGAGGTACTCCATACTGAAATTTCCAAAAAATACAGTTCGGATGAATTAAAGCAACTGATGGAAACCGCTGGATTTAAATTCAAAAAAATGTTTTATGATCCGGAAAACTGGTACACACTAGCTCTTGGTGAAGCAATATAAGTCCGCAGTTGGAAATAATTTTAGATTTGCACCTATTCATAGGTTTCTCCCCAAATCGCCTCCACCCAATCTGGTTTGTCGATAAAGGGATTACGGTTGCCTTGGTATTTATTATAAATCATGTCATTTCGCCTCTTCTCCCCACTATCTACCGGATCAAGCCTGTGCCATTCCAGTAAGGTGGAAAGTTTGCCTAAGAGGGGCAGTTTGTTCTGTCTGGGAATTATGGAGTCAACCAATTCCAAGTCATAGCCGGGGCCCTCATAGCGCACTGCCATATAGAACAACATGCGGGCGATATCGCCTTTAACCTCATCAGAGGGTTCCCATACCCAGAATTCCTTGGAAGATCGGTTTTCGGTTTCTATTGTACCTCCGTTATCAAAATAGACAAAATCGGCTTCATCAAAGGAGCGGGTATTTCGAGCAGAATTCACCGATCGGTCACTAGGACGAAGGTGGTGTAAATCCGTATAGGCCGTATCTTTCAGATTTGGAAATCCATGGGATTTGGGCCAAACATGCTCCCTGTTCCACGAATCAATCAGTGTATATCCATTCGATTCGTAGTCATACCGGGTACCTCGGTCGCGCTGCGCCACCGATTGGGATCGCAGCGTGTACAGCAATATAAGCTGATCTGGATTAGAAGGATCCTGATCCGTCTCAGGCAGGATATCCCAAAGCTGATCGTAGGTATAAACGGTATGGTTTCGGATTATCCGGTGCAGGGCTAGCTTTAGAGCTCCCCCGGCTAGGGTATCCGGCAGGCTGTAATACGCTTCTAAATCCAAATCCACAGACTCCGCTTCCTGCGTTGATTCGGAATCATGTGGGATAGTAATCCTTCTTACAGTGCAGGTTTGAAACAATCCGATCGGAAGTGAAAAAAATGCAATAAAAAGTACGATCCTTTTCATTTGCTGGCCGTGCAGCGAATTCTCTCTCCTCATAATATTTTGCAAAGGTAAAAAATTTAATTCTTAAACGATATCTAGGTTATGGGTTATGGGTTTTGAGTTATGGGTTGACAACTCATAACTCATCACTCATCACCCATAACTCTCTCTACCCCCTACCCATATACGGCATTCCATTCGCCATCACGGTTAGAAAAGGCACATTGGTATCCAACGGCAAGCTGGCCATAAATACTACTGTCCGACCTACATCCTCCACGGTCATGGTAGGCTCCACTTTTAGGGAACCATCTGCCTGAGGCGTCCCTGTCTCTATTCTTTGGGTCATGGCGCTGCTGGCATTTCCGATGTCAATTTGGCCACAGGAAATATTGAAAGGCCGTCCTTCCAGGGAAGTAGCCTTGGTAAGTCCTGTGACAGCGTGCTTACTCGCCGTATAGGGAGCGGCGAAGGGCCGGGGGACATGGGCGGATATGGATCCATTGTTTATTATTCGTCCACCACTTGGATCCTGGGATTTCATCAGCTTAAATGCCTCCTGCGTACACAGGAAAGCCCCCGTCACATTAGTGTCAAATACCTGCTTCCAAGCTTCCAATGGCAAATCTTCCAAAGGCATAATTTTGGCGTTGGTTCCGGCATTATTAAACAGGAGATCTAAGCGACCAAAGGTTTCTTTGATTTGAGTAAATAATTCACAAACGCTCGATGGATCTGAAATATCGGTAGGAATAGGCAGCGCACGATTGTAAATACAATGTTTGGCGGTTTCCTGGAGTGTTTCTTCCCTTCTGCCTGCAAGTACGACAGACCAGCCATCCTGATCCAGCGCAATCGCTACCGCCCGGCCAATACCTGATCCGGCACCTGTGACGAGCGCAATTTTTTGTTGGTTTGGCATAATCTCAATTATTAAGTTAACGTAATACCCTGCTCGTCCACATATTGTTGGATGATTTCATCCATTCCACTGTCCCGCACAAATCCCAATTGAAGACTTCGTTTGGGATCTATTTTGGCCGGCCAAGTGAGAACGATACTCTCCAAAAAGGCATCGGGCACGTAGGATACCCTTTTGGTTACGGTGGGTCCTGCGATTTTTCCCAAGCTGTCTAGCATTTCTTGTACTGACACAGTCAGGCCAGGCAGTGTAATTGTTCGGTCATTCCCCAGTTCGGATTCCACGATATTGGCCGCATGAATAAAATTCTCCACCACCCGCTTGGGAGACAATACCCAAAACGAAGTTGCTGGAGGCACAGGATAGGTGGCGGTCTGTCCGTTTAGCGGTTCCCTGATTATCCCGCTGATAAAGGATGAAGTGGCGGCATTGGGTTTGCCGGGACGCACGGTGATGGTAGGAAGCCGGATGCTGCGGCCATCCACAAATCCACGTCGGCTAAAATCATTAATTAACAATTCCACCAGCACCTTTTGAGTTCCATAGGAGCTGCGCGGCTTGGGATCCGTCTCATCCGTGATCACTTGGGTGACGTCGCCGCCAAAGACTCCGCAAGAACTGGCGAAAACAATCCGTGGTTTAATCGACAATTCCCGACACAACTCCAACAACTGTAGCGAGGCCTGAAAGTTCACCTTCATCCCCAAGTCGAAATTCTTTTCCGCTTCACCACTGACGATGGCGGCTAAATGAAAAATAACCTGCGGACCTTGCTCAAGCACTTGTCGCATCACTGCCGCTTCGCTAAAATCCACCGCCAGGCACTCCACTCTGGGGTCAGTCGGCATATCGGGCGGAAACGCCTTATCCATAATGGTCATGCGGGTAATTTGACCTTGCTTGAGGCCACCTTTAGCCAGCAACTCTTCCGACAAGCGTTTGCCTATAAAACCTCCACCCCCTATTACTACTACATGCATATCTATTTATTTTTAAGTTATTACTTCAAGTCCTAATTATCCTACCAATGGAAAGAGCGATGCCAACACCAATACCTGAACCAGTCCTATTATGGATAAGGCAGCTAATAAAACTGTCCATGTCTTCAGTCCCTCCTTCTCTGTAAATCCACTCATGCGGACCACCACCCAAAAGGCACTATCGTTCATCCATGAAATGAAAACCGACCCAAATCCCATGGCTAACAATAAATAAACCGGATGGTAAGGAAGCGCATATTCAGGCCCGACCAACGCAGCCATAATAGCTGCCGCGGATATCATCGCCACGGTTCCAGAACCCTGCGCGGTTTTCATCACCGCGGAAATTACCCATGCCATGAGAATATAATTCAACTGAAAAGTCCCCGATATGGAATCGATGGCGGTTGCTATGCCGCTGTGCTGTATCATGGCACCATACGCTCCGCCAGCGCTTGTTATCAAAATTATAATTCCCCCTATTTCCAAAGGTTTTCCGATCGCCAACCACAGGTTTGTCCTATTTAGATTTTTGGCCTTTGCCCAAAGGTATAAGGCCACTGCTGTCCCAAGTGCCATAGCAATATTTTTGTTACCCAGAAAAGCAACCCAGCCGGGAACCGCCCCTGTCATTCCTTGATACACTGATGCGGATCCGATAAGCAAGAGGGGGAGAGCAATGGGAAGAAGAGAAAAGAATAGTGAAGGCAGAACTTGATTCGAATCAGGCATTTCCGCTGGCATTCGAACTGGTATGTCTATTTTTTTATTCATCCAATTTGCTATCCAGTACACGCAGGCTGCAGGAAGCAGGCCTACCGCCAATCCTGCCAGTATCACAACTCCCAAATCAATCTGCAATGTCTCCGCCATGATTAACGGTCCGGGAGTAGGCGGCACTATACTATGTGTGATTACGGCACCTCCTCCAATCGCCAGGACATAAAGCAAATAATCCCTACCTGTCTTTCTGGCTAGGGTAATGCCCAAGGGAATCAGCAGAAAGAAAACAGTATCCAAAAACACCGGAATAGATAAGATAAACCCACTGATAATGAGGGCCACCGCTGCCTGCTTTTCACCTAGATTTTTCAACAACCACTGTACGATCTGGCTTGCCGCTCCACTTTCCATCATAGCGGTACCGATCACTGCCGCCAATGCGATTACCCAGGCAATCTTTCCCGCCATAATGCCAAATTCCACCATGGGAAGTTCTACTGCCGTCACCATCCAGTGTTGGGAGGATGGGGAAGGCAAGTCAATCGAAAGAAAACCCACAAAAATCGCGGCTAGAATCAGGGCAATAAATGGATGAAAGCGCCAACGGCTAATCATCAAAACTACAACCAAAACACTCAAAATAAGCACCAAAAAAGGCCAAAAATCGGAACGGTAGAGTGCTTCCATATTGTGGGATGGGTCGTTTATCTTAGGTTTAAAAACCAAGATAGTATTTCTTAGTCCATTTTACAATGGAAAATGAAAAGCCCGGTATAAAAGTTGGAGGAGAATGTGGGAATCAAACCATAGAATTATGCACTTCTCCCCAATATTCGAAATCATTGTACTCCCAAAGGAGGCACAGAGTTTTTTAGAAAACTCTCTGTGTCCTCTGTGTAACCTTTGCGTTCTCTGTGGTTCCTTTTTAGCTCTGCCCGCTTTTGGCTTGTTTGGCTTGGTCCAATTCTATAGTTCGGATATAGAGCGCTTCGACTTTTGTTCTTGCCCAGTCTGTTTTCCTGAGAAATTTAAGGCTGGAGTTGATCGATGGGTCATGGGTAAAGCAGCGGATGGGGATTTTTTCACCCAGCTTTTTCCACCCGTACTTTTTTTGCAAAAACTCCAACACGTCTATTAACCTCACACCGTGTAAGGGATTGTTAGGTTGGGGAGTTGGGGAATTTTCACCGTTTTCTGCCATATTTCAAAGATAAGCCAATTATAGTTTCCATTCAACCAAATCGTAAGGAAGAAAAGAATAGTACGAAAATAATCGTAATTAAATTTGGATATACGATTTTCTTCGTATATATTTGTACGAAAATAATCGTATATATATTTCATGGAAGCGAAACCAACAGAATCAGAATTGGAAATCTTATCACTGCTTTGGCAGATGGATAAGGCATCGGTACGGGAGATCCACGAGAAATTGGCGGAAACCAAAGACACGGGCTATACCACCACCCTAAAGACCTTGCAGAATATGTTTTCAAAAGGTTTAGTAACCCGAGATGATGCGCAACGTACGCACATTTACTATCCAGCCCTTGACCAAGCCAAAACCCAAAAAAGTCTGGTCAGTACATTTATGGCCTCTACCTTTGGTGGCTCTGCCAAAAATCTAGTCATGCAGGCTCTGGGTCAGAGCAATCCTTCGAAAGAAGAGTTAGATGAAATCCGGCATTTTATGGACCAACTAGCAGCAAAAGATCATGGAGACAATTGAATGGTTATTACCAACTGAATTCCGAACCGCTTTGGGATGGATGATTATCCATTCACTTTGGCAGATAGCCCTAGTCGGTTTTCTTCTTTGGATTAGCCAGCGGCTATTTGCATCCAAAGCTATGATTTTCCACCACCGCATAGGGCTGATCGGACTGATAGTTATCGTCGTCTCTGCGGCCGCTACATTTTGGGTTTCTATTCCCACTCCCTCTCCCAATGCGTACTTGTCAACTAATCTTCCAGCCCAGGCATTGGCGGAATTGGATCCCTCAGGAGCTCCTTCGCTGATCGCTTCGACTTTGACCGAAACCCTGATGGGCAAGTTGGAAACAACCATTCCCATTTTAGTGAAAGTTTGGTTTTTCGGGGCAGTCCTGTTTTTAATTCGATTTGGGACCTCCCTGTCGGACATAAGGGGGTTAAAAAACAAACCCAAGCTGGATGCGGACCCAAAATGGGTTTTACTCATGCAGGGCCATATACAAAAAATGGGAATAAAATCACCCGTCGGGCTTTTCAGAAGTATTCACATTGACCTTCCGCTTACCTATGGTATTTGGAAACCAGTGATTCTAATTCCAGCAAGTCTAATTCTACAACTTACTCCGGCACAATTAGAAGCTATTTTAGTTCATGAATTGGCCCACATTAAACGGCAGGACTATGCGGTAAACCTGATCCAATGCGCACTTGAAGTGATCTTTTTCTACCACCCTGTGTTCTGGTGGATCAATTATACCATTCGGGAGTCCCGCGAAAGTGTGGCCGACGATACGGCAATCAACAACGGCATTTCAGCGAAGAACCTGGCGTTTGGTTTGGCCAACACACTGAATCATTCCTCCACTACTCCTCCCGAGATGGCCATGGCATCCACTGGTCAAAAAACTCCAACTCTAACCCGAATCAAACGCATCATGGGATACAAAACACCTTATTCACAACCTTCACCGCTGAGCAGTCTTAGCATGTTGGTAACCTTTATTCTAGGAGCTACCCTTCTGGTCGGCGCGTCAAGCAGCCCTGAACCACCATTGCTGCAGCCATTGGAATCGACAACACCACCATTGAATCAAACCCAGCTAATCCCGTTTGTTGGATTTCAAGGACTATCGCTCCAATTGGACAGCGTTCCAAAGGCCTCCAAGCTTCTTTCACTAGACAGCTTGGTGGTCCCCGATATAGCACTTGAGGATCTGGAAGCGATTGAATTGGAGATAATGAAAGCGATGAAACCCTTTGAAAATTTTAATTTATTTGACTTGGACTCCGTTCCTGAATTTGATTGGACATCCCCTCCAGTCCCTGACTTTGATTTTCTGATGGACATCCCAACTCCCAATTTTGAATTTGGGCCTTCGTTTGATTTGATTCTTGAACCGATGCCCTTTGTGTCAGATTCTATGCCATGGATCAACTTTCCTGACACTTTTCCATTTATGGGATTTTCCGGTTCAGGGATTTCCAAAGATTCTCTAAAAGTTTTACAAGAGCAATTCAAAGTCAAACAACAGCAATGGCAGGAAAAATTCGATGAAAAACACCAAGTCTGGCAACAAAAGTTTCAGGAAAAAATGGCTGTTTGGGAAGAGGAAAACAAACCCAGGATTGAAGCCTTTCAGTTGAAAATGGAGGAATGGCAAAATAAAAACGAACCCAAGATGGAGGAGTTTCAGCGTAAAATGGAAAAATGGCAGGAAGAGAACGAGGGTAAGATGAAGGAAAAGATGGCTGAATTCGAAATGAAAATGGAAGAATGGCAGCAGGAGCATCAGAAGCAGCTCGAAAAGGCCCGCGAGAAACAGAATAAAAACGAAAAATAGTATACAGTAAATGCCATTCCACACGAAATCGGAATGGCATTTTCTATTTTGTTTACTAAGAGGTTCTTTGGAAAGTCATTGCAGTAAGTAGGTTTATGGGTTTATAAGTTGATAGGTTTATAGGTTAATAAGCGGGCGAATTAACCATTTCCCAACTGCCTTGATTTTTGCTCAAGGTTGGTATAGTTTACCTTCTCAAACTGAGTGTAGTTTGCCAAAACTGGGTGCAAAGGTTTCTAACCCCGTTGGGATTGGAATAAGAAATTGCATCAACCCACCACTATTCACTTTTCACTTTCAACCTAATAACCCATCCGATTTCAATCAGGAAACCTACTAGAATCGATATTCGGAATGATACGGATAGCATTTTTATAATAGACCTTTTTCAGCACATCGTCAGGCAGCCCCAAGCCGTACATGCTCCAAAACGCATGGTATTTTTTATAATAGGGAAAATATTCATCCTCAGTCTCCAACACCCGAAAATAGGTATAGAACTCTTCCTTATTATAGGCATCTTTTGCAAAGAGGATTCTGTCCTGATAGGTAACAAAAAATTCCTTTGCTCTTCGGGGTTGGCGGCCAAACTCTGCGATAACTGCTCCAATTCCAAAGTTTACATTCGGATAAGTATCCAAATGTCTGCTGGCCAAGTCCAGATTGTTTGCCATCCAGCCCATGTGGGCATTGATAAAAGTAGTGCCGGGGTGTTTGCGAAATACGTTGTGCTGCTCCGCAATAATTTGCTCGAACGGAACAGGGTTGTCGGCCCCACGCTTTCGGCCGGGATTAAGTTTCAACTCCAGCCATCTTTCATTGTTGGCATCCATGGGCTCCCAAAAAGCCGCCGGATCGGCAGCATGTATAAGCACAGGAATGCCTAGTTCTCCCGCCTTTTTCCAGACAGGGTCGAGATCAGGATGGTTTACAGGTACCCGATTACCTTTGGCATCCTTGACAGATAAACCCAAACTCTTAAAAATCTTCAAGCCGTTGGCCCCATTCGCCACGTCTTTTTCCAAATCACGAACTGCCTTTTCCGACCATCCCGGGGCACCAAACTCACGGAATGAAAGGTTGGTAAATACGATAAACCTACCGGGTGCCACTCCATTAAACCTTCGGATCATGGAATACATGTATTCCTGCCCGTCAATGTCATTGGTGGTCCTTGAGGATCCTCTTCCACTAAGGTTCACCATAACCCCCATATTTATCTCATCCATTTCCCTTACGAGCCGGTTTACTGTTTCCTCTGCCACATTCCACTGATGACTGTGTACGTCGATAAAAGGGAATTTTGCCCGCTTTATCGGGTTTTCCGGTACTACAAGCGTGGAAGGGGGATTATAGTCCTCAAAGCTCATTTCCTGGGCGTGTAAACTTCTTAGGCCAAATACAATAAGCCCCAAAACAAAAATCGAGCGACTAAATGGGGTAATAAAAACAATTCGATGAATCATGAGATCTAGGTTAGGGGTGTGTGAATTAACAGACACCCTAAAACTAATACAAAATCTGAAAAATCCACATTGAAATTATATGAGACTGATTCTACCCACTATATGTTTCCGAAGAATGGAGAAGCAGTACTAAAAGTAAAAACCTTCACATTACTGCAAGGGCGTCCAATTTCATTTCTATTTCTTATCAATTCATTTTACTAAATGCAGCTTTCAACGAAGTTTCAAGGTTTTCTTTCTTAGCTAAGATTCTCATGGATATATTTCTTCCTACTTTCAATCATTTCGGATTTGTATAGTTCCATCGCACGATTCCCATTGGTCCAAAATTGCAAATCCCCTGATCTGTTGTTTGATTTTGCGTGATAGGTAAAAAGAATCTTGCTACGGAAATCATCCCTAATTGTGAGGATCTCGTCTTGCCTACCTGTCCGGTAGGCAAGCTCGATTTTTACAATAAGTCAAATTTTCCAACATAAAATACCTATACACTGAAATTATTTGAAGGATTAAGTAATGGTTTTTTCCCGATCAAAAACCCTAATGGAAAGTATTCTGATTTTTAACCTAATTATTCAGTTAAATTTTGTCAAGGTTTTGGAGTTAAGAAACATTTATTATAAATTTAATTAATTGATATGTTTTTAAATATTTTTCAACCTTTAAATCATAGTCAATGAAAAGAATACTTTCAATTGTATTTGGCTTATGGATGTTTCTGATTCCACCTCAGGCATGGAGTTTACAGTCCTTGACCTCGTCCGATATTTCGGATCCTGTCAAGATTACTTCTGTGGAAGGGATTACGGAATACCAATTGGCCAATGGTCTTAGGGTTTTGCTTTTCCCTGACATGACCAAAGAAACCATTACGGTAAACATTACCTACCTAGTGGGTTCCAAGCATGAAAATTACGGGGAAACCGGCATGGCCCATCTACTTGAACACCTGGTCTTCAAGGGAACGCCACGGCATCCAAATATTCCGCAGGAACTTACAGAGAGGGGAGCGAGGCCGAATGGAACTACCTGGACCGATCGGACCAACTATTTTGAGACTTTCAGAGCCACAGAAGAAAATCTCCGTTGGGCATTGGATCTTGAAGCGGATCGCATGGTCAATTCTTTCATTGCCCAGAAAGATCTGGATTCGGAAATGACCGTTGTCAGAAATGAATTTGAAGCAGGGGAAAACTCCCCTTGGAATGTAATTCGCCAAAGGATACTATCAGCTGCCTTTGAATGGCATAATTACGGCAAGACTACGATTGGAGCCCGGTCAGACATAGAAAATGTTCCCATTGACAGACTACAGAATTTCTACCGCACATATTATCAGCCTGACAACGCTGTTTTGGTGGTTGCCGGTAAAATTGATGAAGAAAAGACCATAGCCTTAGTCAACGATTACTTTGGACCTATCCCTAAGCCGGAAAGAGTGCTGCCTAGATTTTATACCAGAGATCCCGATCAGGATGGGGAAAAAAGGGTGATCGTCAGACGTGTAGGAGATGCCCAAATTCTAGGTGCAGCCTTCAAAACATCAGCGCTTTCTCACGAGGATGCAGCTCCCTTGGAGGTGCTGAGCACTATATTGACCGATAATCCTTCCGGAAGGCTATATAAAGCATTAGTGGATACACAGATTGCCTCTTATGTTTATGGCTATGTACATCTTTGGAAAGACCCGGGAATCATGATGGCTTTTGCCGAGGTGCCCAATGAAAAATCAATTGAGGCAGCCCGGGATGCAATGATTAAAGCTTACGGGGAAGTAATTGAAAATCCGGTAACTGAACAGGAAGTCAATCGGGCAAAGAGCAATATCCTAAAACGCATAGAACTTGCTTTCAATTCCTCAGAGAGGATTGGATTGCAACTGAGTGAATATATTGGATCAGGAGACTGGAGGTTAATGTTTATCCAAAGGGACCGGGTAAAGGATGTGACCGTGGAAGATATCCATAGGGTTGCTGCCAATTACCTCAAGGAAGACAACCGAACCGTCGGCATGTTTATTCCTGTGGACAAGCCTGACCGGACCAAAATTCCTGAAGAAGTCAACATTACTGAACTGGTGACCGATTACCTCGGAGGGGAGGGACTGGAAGCTGGGGAAGCCTTTGATCCAACTCCTGAAAATATTGAGAGCAGAACAGTACGTCATGAACTCGCCAATGGAATGGAGATTGCTTTTCTCAACAAAAAGACCCGGGGCAGTTCTGTCAACTTCAACTTTACAATTCGGTTTGGTAATGAAGAAAACCTGAAAAATAAAGGATTTATTGGAGATTATACTTCCAGATTGTTGGATAAAGGAACAGCTTCAAAATCCAGAGAGGAAATCAAAGATGAATTTGACAGGCTGAAAGCTAATGTGTCGTTTTTTGGCAGTGCCAGCGCTGTTTCTATAAATGGAGAAACTGTGAAGGATAATCTTCCAGAAGTCCTTAACCTGATCAAAGAAATCCTTCATGAAGCATCCTTTCCAAAGGAAGAACTCGATAAAATGATTTTAGAGAATATCACAAATATAGAATCCCAAATGAGTGATCCTATTGCGCTCGCTTCTAATAGGATGTCCAGGCATTCCAATCCATATGATAAGGACGATCCAAGGTATCAGCTTACTTTCGAGGAAAGTATTGCAGCCCACAAGGCTGTGAAATTAGAGGATGTCCGTAATTTTCATAAAGAGTATTACGGAGCAAATCACGGCACAATGGCCATTGTTGGAGATTTTGATGAGAAAAAGGTTTTTGAAGCCTTAAAAGACATGCTGGGAAATTGGAATTCCAAAGCAGAATACACCCGCTTGCATGGACGTATAGGGAAAAACCCCGTAATCAATGAGGCTTTAGAAACACCGGATAAGCCAAATGCTTTTTTCTTGGCGACCCAGCAGTTTGAAATGAATGATTCCCATGGAGATTATCCAGCCCTTGTACTTGGTAACTTCATGTTGGGTGGTGGATTCCTAAATTCAAGATTGGCCGTTAGAATCCGTCAAAAAGAAGGTATATCTTATGGAGTGGGATCTGGTTTCGGTGCTAGTCCCATTGATAAAGTAGGGAATTTCCAGACTTACGCCATTTACGCCCCTGAAAACCTAAAGCGTTTGGAGGAGGCATTTAGGGAAGAAATTACCAAGGTACTGGAAGAAGGATTTACAGAGGAGGAGGTTGCCGCGGCCAAGTCCGGTTGGCTGCAGAACAGATCGGTCAGCCGCTCTCAGGACAATTACCTTGCAGGAGCCTTGAACGGTAACCTATTCCTAAAGCGTACCATTGAGTGGGAACAGGAGTTGGAAGATAAAGTAAATGCCCTCACTCCAAAGCAGATACAGGAAGCCATGAAGCGTCATCTGGACCTGAATAAAATGTCCATAGTCAAAGCCGGAGAATTTAATAAATAATCGGATATGAATTAATAATGAAAAAAACCACGGAACCAATGCCGTGGTTTTTTTCTTCATTTCAATACCATATACTTCTTAAGGTCGGAATGCAGAATTTCTTCCAGTTCCTGTTTATTTCCTTTACTTGTTTCTGTAAAGAGAAAACCGAATACTCCGAATTTTTCCATGTTTACTTTTCTGACATGCAAGGGGTTCTCAAAATCCTTGGCAATGGCCTCAAAATCAAAATAATCAATATCCTCCTGCGGCACATCAGATTGGTTATCCAGAAGAATGAGACTGTATTTTTTGTCTTTTTTGTTTTCAAAAACTTCCTCCCAATCAGGTCTTTTTGAATGGAAAAAATATTCATAGGAATTGATGCCATAAGAAAACCAGGTCAGGTCTGCAGTGGTACACCATCCACCAAACCGCATGGGATTTACTTCAATGGGATTGATTTTTCCGGGTTCACTTTCCCGAAATTCAATATGCAACGGAAAATTTCTCAGATCGATCTTTGAACCTATCACAATTAGAAAATCTATGATGGGTTGATAAAGTCGATCAATAACTTCCATTGAACTTGAGTAAACCCTGTCGCTGACATCATTTTCCGAAGTAAAGACATGGTGAAGTACATTTAAAATCACAGGTTCGCCTTTTTCACCAAAGTAACAGTCAAATGCATATTCTTCTCCATGGATATATTCTTCAATGATAAAATCCGTATTGCTTACCACCTCCTTGGGATAAAGGGATTTAGTTTTTTCAATCTCTTTCTCAATTGTGATTACAATGGACGGCCAATCTTCAGGCTTATCTACCTTATGCACAGCAATACTGAAAAACCCCACAGCGGGCTTGATAATAAACGGGAATTTGAACCCGGTGATATCCAAATTTCCCAACTCTGATAAAGATGCAGATTTGAAAAAATAATCAGGGTAGGCCTCTTGAATCAATTCCCGGAATCTGAATTTGTTTTTAAAGGTCTCGATTTTTTCGCAAATAGAGGTGCCTTTCAGGTTTTGCTGTATCCATGTAATGCTGTTTTCCGAATTGGTATAAACCGGACTTCCCTGATTTGATATTAACCAGGTTATTGCATTTTCTTCGCTGATCAAATTGGCATTTTTACCTCTAAGGATTTCTTTAGCTTCTTTGGTAGCAACAACGGGGAATTGATTTTTGACGACGGTCTCAATCAGAAAGTCTGACGTGTAGGGGTAATCCAAAAGAATCATAAACAGTGTTTTTCAACTGCGAAGATAGAATCATCTAAGTTTGATGCTCACATTATTTTTACCTGCGGTAACTTTAAATGCTGCTTTCTCAAAACTTGGTGGCCAAAAGTCCCCATCGTATCGTTTGAAAAACCAAAACCATCCCTAGGAATCCCAAAAGCATTTGTTCTCAATTTTCCTGTATTTTGATTATCGTGGAAAATTGAGAGCGCATAAGTACCTTCAGGAATATTATCAAAAACGGTATCGTCCATATTTTCCTGAAATTTTAACAGACGCACTTTTGAAGGCCTTGTCAGGATCATCCGGAAAACCAGTTTACTCTTTGAAAAGCAAGACCCTGACTACACACTGTTCATTTTTAACGTTGGTCACAGTCAATGTGAGAGATTTTGAATCCTGTTCAAAAAACACACCTAAATGCAGAACGATCAGATCTTACAGGGATGGATGTTCATAAACCATATTATAATCCTACAGTGGTACCAGCATCTCAATATTGAACTCAAGGAGAAAGAACGGCTGAAAATCTTTTCGGTCAATGATTATGTCAAACTACTGTGCGGGGTCAAGAAAATCAACGACACGTGGCACCTCAATTTTTAGGTTGTTCGCAGGGCGAAATTAACTTTCCCCAACTCCACTGTTTTTTTCAAACCTTTTGAAAAATTAATATTGAAATTTTATACCACACTTTTACCTGTTATATAACAAGCGAAGTCACATCATAGGAAAAAAACTTGTCTATCAGCTTCATGCTAACTGATGACGGCATCAAAGCAATTGCCTTATTACGCAAAAATCCCTGTATTGGACTCTCCAATTGGCCAACCTTACCCATGCGCAAGCTTGTTTCATTGACTGACTGGGTTCGGGGGAAATGGAGACTTTCATACTTATCGTAAGCTTTTTTTGACAAGCCATATTTTTTTATACATTCACTTAAAATATAGGCTCCCTCAACCGCCATACAACCTCCCTGCCCTAGGTTGGGAGTGGTGGGGTGGGCAGCATCACCGATAAGCACCATATTTCCAAGTGACCAGCCCCGCTTAGGTTTTCTGTCAATCAGGCTGTTCTTAATGATATTCTTTGAATTCGTCATCAACTCCGGAATGGGATGATGCCAATCCCCGAACAATCGACTAAGCTTCTTATCCGTACCCTCTGGAGAATCATCCTTCATAAACTCCTCGTTGTAAGTAGCCCACCAGCCATACTTTCCTTCCTTTATGGGAACGATACCGACCCGCTTTCCAAGCCCATACGTTTCACTGGCATAGCCCACATCAAAATTACTGTCACAGACTCCCCGCCATATATTGTACCCTCTAAAAATCGGTTTTCCATCCCCAATAATAAGCTCCCTCAAAGGGGAATGAATGCCCTCCGCCCCAACTACAGCATCAAAAATCTCCGCTTTTCCATTCGCAAAGGTAACCCCTATTTGACCATTGGGTAAGGGCTCTGCCTTTTCTAGCGAGTGCCCAGCGTTCATGGGGGACTTACAAAGCTTTCTTAAAATGCCGTGGAAATCCGCACGGTGTATGCAAATTGCCGGAAGTACATACTTCGGCTGGGCTTTGCTTAATACCTTTCCTGATGAGGATTTCAAATAGGCCTGTGTCAATAGGCCTCCGGCAGCCACCAATTCATCCATTAAACCCAACTCCCTAAAAACGTACATGGCGTTAGGGAATATGCTGATGGCGGCACCCATCTCGCCAAACTCAGGATTTTTCTCAAATACATGACATTCATACCCGCTGTCTTCCATACACAGGGAAAAAGTAAGTCCGGCTATTCCACCGCCGATAATGGCAATTTTCTTATTCTTCCCCATGAGTTTCTATGTTGGTGTTTTCAACTAATATAGCGTGCTGTACCTTGAATAATTTATTCATTCAGGTATGAACTCTTATAAATCTACTCGAATCCGATAAGTATTCAATCACTTTTAATGCGGGATGATTGGAGTCAGTTCGTAAAAGGTTGATTGCAGTCTCCATAACTTTCAGTAACTAAATTGAATCATTGGAAGCCTCCTTTTCAATTTTTACCTGAAAACTAGGGACTGTATAATCTTTAGAAAGGTAAGATTCCGGTATTGTTGTCCTATTTCCATCCCTGGCCGCCCGGTAATGTGGAGAAAGAATTTCTATTCCCTTTTCAAAGCAAACATCTTGGATATGTTGGTGCAAGTCAGAATACACCCTTGGCAAAAGGTTTGATTCTTTGGTAAATGCGTTAATCTGATAGGAAACATAGAAATCTTCCAATCCCGTTTGTAACACAAAAGGTTGGGGTTCTTTTAATATTCGGTCGGTTCGCAGTGCCGCTTCTATAAGTACCGCATGCATCTCTTTCCAAGGCACATCATATCCGATAGTGACTGTAGTATGGATGATAAGCCCCTCATCGCGGTTGGCAAAGGTGCTGTAATTTGTAGTGTTCCCGCTCAAAACCGACGAATTAGGGATGGTGATTTCCTCGTTTTTCGTGGTACGAATTCGGGTCACAAGTAGTGTTTTTTCCAACACGTCACCGGTAATATCGCCAATTTTGATCCTATCACCAATTCTAAAAGGACGCATATAGGTAATCACCAACCCTGCCACCATATTGGCAATGGCGGAGGATGAACCCAAGGAGAACAGGACACCGATAAAAACAGAAACCCCTTTGAAAATATTGGAATCCGAACCTGGCAAATAAGGGAATATTAAGACAAACATAAACGCATACAATAAAAAACGGACGATGCTATACGTCGGCATGGCCCAGTCCGCATGAAAGCCTGAAATGTGAAGTTTCCCTTCATCTATTTCTGAAAAAAAATATTTCACAAAGCGGATAAAATAGCCCATTACAAATACAATCACTATAATGGTAATCAGATTGGGCAGGTATTCCCATAGGGACAAGAAAATCGAAGTAAAAGGAGACCATACTAAATAGAACAAACGGTCCGCCCAACCTCTTGTAAATGGGAAAATGGAAAAAACGATAGAAAGAGTAAAATACACCAGCAAGACGAAAAGAAAGATGCGCAACACTCTTAAGAACACCAGGATGATCTGCATCTCTTGCTGTGCGGTTAAGAACGTGTATTCTTTATATGCGAAGTTTTTAAGCCATTTGTCCCTTTCGGTTTCCAAATAATGATGGATTCTTTTAAAACCCTTTTTCAACAACCAAAAGAACAGGTATGCAATTCCCAACACAACCAGTACCAATACTGACTGAATAAGAATACGGGTTAGTTGTTGGTCCTCCTTCGCCAACATGAGTGAGGATGCTATTTGGCTCTTGATGTCATTTGCCAGGGTCCGTATTTCTTTTTGATTCAAAAGAGCGTCGGTGGGAGATACATTTGTGATGATTAATCCCCGATAGACGATATCGTAGGAATTTTCATAAGGAACTAACTGAAGAGAATCTTCCACAAAATCCTCACCCTCCTCAGCTACACGTTGTATCCTGTCGCTAATGGTCGTTGCGCGCTCCATAGGGGTTGCTGATCCGAGCCTGGAATAAACGTGGAATATGGTATCTCCCAAAACCCCAATTACCGGAAATCCTTCCGGGGATTTTGCCTGTTGATAGGTGGAATCACTTTGACCAAACAGTGAGGTGTCGTGCAGTAGGAATACAAACCAAACAATAACCCAGAAACTCTTTTTAATTGCAAAAGTATCCATGTCGAAAAATACAAATAAAAACACATGTTTTCCGAAAGACCAAAGAAAATTTCAATTTCTCTACTGTCGGAAACTAACAGCATAGAGGTTGTTACTATTCTTAGCTGATCCAGCTACCAGTCTATTTTCAACTCTCGCGTTTTATGCTGCTTTTTCAAACTGTTTTTATAGCAAAATTCTTTAGCAATCTCGGGCCGCAGATAGTCCAAATTCTTATAATAGGGTACTATAAAGAATTTAAATCCAAACCCAACGAGCTCAATGCGGATAGTTTATCGATTACTTTCCATAGTTCTTATGGCTTTCAAATGGCTTTCAATTATTATCGTTGTTTTGATTTCACTTTTATTTGTTGGTCCTTTCTGGAAGAAATGGGTCGTTTATCCCCGCATGGAAAAGGAAATTCAGGCAATGAAAGAACTTTATCAACAGCCAGGGAAACACATTCCAATGCCAAGCTTTCAGGGGGCTTTACACGCACATACTTATTGGTCCCACGATAGTCGAGCTGTATTGGAAGAAATTTTACCAGCCGCCAAGGCCGCAAAGATTGAATTCATCTTTTTGTCTGACCACAAAAGGGACAATATGGATTCATTTCCCCGGTCCTATCACGGCGTGTACGATGGAATATTGTTCGAGGCCGGCACGGAATCCAACAACTTGATGGTAACTCCGCTCAAAGACACCGTCTTGGATTGGAACCTTGGTCAAGACCAGGTTATACAGCAGGTAGTGGAGGAAGACGGGATGGTCTTATACGTACATACGGAAGTGCCCCATGACTGGGGTAACCCGCACTATCAGGGAATGGAAATTTACAATATCCACACCGACTTCAAAGATGAAGGAGGAAAACTTTTCGGGTTTGTACTAAATAGCTTGGTCAACGCCGGAAAATATAGGCATTGGGCATATAGGGAGATATTTGATGAGCAAGTCGAAATCCACGCGTTGTGGGATTCCCTCAACCAGCACCGTAAAATTATCGGCTATGGTGCTCCTGATGTTCACAACAATCAGAGTATACGCGCCCGTTTCCTAGAAGACGGCAGGGTAGAATGGGTAGGGTCCAACGCCAAAACCATAAGCATACGTCAACCTGGATGGATTGAAAAAATGTTTCTTGGACAAGCCGATGAAGCCGGTTGGGTATATAAGGCTGAATTGGACACCTATTTTCATTCCCTCCACTATGTACAGACGCATATTTTCGCCGACAGCCTGGCCAGCCGCTCCCTGAAAGACCACTTAGTTCAGGGACATGCTTTTGTTGCTTTTGAAAACCTGTTGGAAGCAAAAGGTTTTGAATATGCCGCTTATGGGAAAGACGGAGAACTTATCGGGATTATGGGAGATGAAATTTCTCTACGGAAAATTCAGCAGTTAAAAGCTTCCTCCCCTTATCCTGCACAGTTCGATCTAATTAAAGACGGAGATCTAATCTTCAGCACGGAAAGTAACTACCATTTCGAATATACACCTATTGAACCTGGTAACTATAGAATCACTGCCAGAATCCCTCTTAATGGAGAGTGGGTTCCATGGATCTATACCAATCCAATCTATATCCGATGAGCGACCTAACTTTGTTGCCCACTTATGTTTCTCAGGCAGGCACAGAATTGGATTTCAAACTTTATCCTTGACAAAAACTAGTTTGCATCACTCACAAACTGCTCAAAGTCGAAGGAAACATCCTTATCATTTAAAAAATCCCAATTTATTTTCGTTAAAAGTATAAGTAAAGATAAGTATTGCCGTAATTCGAATAATATTTTTATAGAAATAATATAACTTGAGACCAATGGAATCAACTAAGAATTCTGAAATAACTAATCCCGGTTTTCTGTCGGAGGGAATAGCCAGCACAAATTTTTCGGATGTATTCACGTTTCGGCGGGGTACTTACCTAAATGAATTCTATCTTTACTTGACTAAGCTTCAAAAAATCCCAAACTGTATTGAGGAAGAGAATGTTAGGGTAAAAAAGGCCCATGAATGGTTTAAAGAAACCTACAAAGATCAAATCCAAGATTTCAATTTCAATAAAAGACGGGATAACCATAAAAAGAATTCGGTTTTCGAAGATGTATTTTACTTCCTATGGGATGATTTGATCGTAAACTTTGACTTCGAAAGTGGATCGGTTCGTCTTCTATTTAAAGACACCTCAGACGCCAAGGTGAATGAGTTGGTGAATGAACTTAGCCAATTCCGAAAGAAGACCAAAAGTGCTTCATATATCTATTTACTCCTGCAGACAGTAGACGGGATAGATACAAGAAGTATGAAGCTTATAAAACCCAAACTGAATATTGAGGACAATTACAATGATGATTTTTTGGAGATCCATGAAATCATATTGAAGCGATTATTGAAAAAGAATGATAAGGGCATTGTCCTGCTGCACGGCAAACCAGGGACAGGAAAAACTTCCTATATTCGCTATCTTATCGGGAAGGTCAAAAAGCGCGTGATTTTCCTCCCTCCCAACATGGCTCCCATGATAACGAATCCGGAGTTGCTATCCCTACTGGTAAGTTATCAAAATTCCATTTTTGTCATCGAAGATGCGGAAAACATAGTCGTAAACAGGGATCAGGATGGAAGTTCGCCTGTATCCTCAATATTAAATATTTCAGATGGACTCTTGTCAGATTGCCTAAATATTCAGGTCATATGCTCTTTTAACACAGATCTGTCCAAAATTGACCCCGCCCTGACCAGGAAAGGACGACTGATTGCCACCTATGAATTTAAGGAATTGGCAACGGAAAAAGCCCGCCGCTTATCCGAAAAACTGGGATTTCAATCTCCAGTAGACTCTCCCATGATACTTGGGGCTATCTATAATCAAGATGAAAAAGATTTCGAACCTCAAGACAATAAAAAAAGTATCGGTTTTAGCGGTATATTCGATTCCAAAAAAAACAAATGAAAAAACGCCAAACCTATTCCCCTACCAACATGGGGGCTGTGGCCACCTCGAATTGATCAAATGATACAAATACATCCAGCGAGCATCGGTGATATACCTGTCATTCAGCGAATTGCTTATCACACATGGCCGGTGACTTTTGAGCACATTCTGAGCATGGAACAATTGACATATATGCTGGATATGATGTACAGCTCCGTGTCTTTGGCCCAGCAAATACAGCAAAAAGGACATGCTTTTTTGCTGGCTGCCATTGGCGAGCAGGATCCGATGGGGTTTGCAGCCTTTGAAATCAATTATCAAGGATTGTCAATCACTAAAGTACATAAAATATATATAGTACCTGAAGCCCAAGGTAAGGGATTAGGAAAAAGCCTGTTTGAGCGAATTTCCCAAGAAAGCTTAGAAAAAGGAAATCGCCGACTATCCCTGAATGTCAACCGAAACAATACCAAGGCATTGGAGTTTTACCAAAACAATGGTTTTGAGGTAGTGGGAGAAGAGGACATACAAATTGGCCAAGGGTATTTGATGGAGGATTATATCCTTGAAAAGGATTTGACTCCAGATATCAAACCTAGATGAACTTTCACCAAATGGTCAGGAAGACTATATTCTGAGGCTAGGGAAGAGATCGGTTATATATCTGTTTATGCCCGTCCGAAGACAATGTAGTTAGATGCATCTGAGAAAACCCTCCCTCAACGTTAGTTACCTATATTTTTTTGCAGGAAGTCTGGGGAGAATAAAAAAAATAAAGGGTGTATTACCGCCTATATGCACTTTTTAAACCAAATTATAGACCTTTTTACCCTCCAACAAACGCTATTCAAGATCATGACTTTTATCATTCTTTTATACACATCCATCATGGTATCTTTGACGTATATATATATGAAAGCAGATAAGAAAGAAGACATTGGAAAAGGCCAGTTAGGCCGGGTGCATGAAACACAAAAGGTGAATGCACTAGAAGTTTCCAGAATATTTAAAGTTGGTTAGGTTTGAAAAGGAAAGGCCCCGGTCAGTTGACCGGGGCTTTTTTTAGTTGTTTTTTGGAAATTATTTCAACCTGATTGGATCGTGATGACACCATATTTAGATTCATGCCCGAAACCACATTCGGAAGGCATACCATAGGCCTAAACTATATGGCCATAAGTATAGAAAATATCGGAGTCCCTAAGGCACCCCTTACAAAAACACCGCTAAAGCAAATACAGGTCTCTTTAAATGGCTGTGAAAAAAGCACCCCATGGAATATGTCATCGGTCATAATGAATACCAGACTTTCAAAAAGTCCCCTTAATGGAAGGAAACAGACCCGAGTCATCTTACCGAAAAAAATGATCCTGGCCCGAAATTTATGAGAAAATTGCGAACCCGATTAGGTTCAGAAAACTATAAGTCCCTCCCAGATTAATTAACAAGCTCTTAATTTTATTTAAAGTGCTCCTTCCCCTTTTTTAAGGTAAAAATAAGAAATGACAGCTGCGCCGGTATCAGCTAGTGGAAAAGCAAACCAAATTCCTTCTAACCCAAAAAACATCGGCATCAAAAACACCAGCGGAATTAAGAAAATCCCTTGTTTGCTCAATGCCAGAAGTAAGGCCGGCTTGGGCTTGCCTACAGCTTGGAAATAAGCACTACCTATCAGGCTAAACGCCAATAGGGGTGTGGCCAAAAATGATTTCCGCATGGCCGGAATACTAAGTGCTATCAATTCCTCATCGGTAGTAAACACCCCGACCAAAGGGCCGGTAAATGTGAAAATTAGTATAAATATCAATAATGCAATCAGAGTGGAATACTGTAGTGCCAGACGGATAGACCGATGCACACGGTCTGTCAACCTCGCTCCATAATTAAATCCCACTATAGGAACAAATCCCTGAGTAATTCCCAAAACCGGAAAATTGGCAAACATCATTACGCGGCTTATTATTCCGTAAACAGATAGTCCCATTTCTCCACCATAGCTGAAGAGGACATTATTAAGCACAATTGAAAGCACACTGACCGTCCCCTGCCTGGCCAGTGTCACTCCTCCTAAAACGGAAATTTCTTTGGCAATCTTGAAATTTGGCCGGATCCAGTCTGCTTTAATTTTCATGGAGGATTTTCCAAAGATGAAAAACCAAACTGTGTAAACGGCACTGGCTATATAAGATATTGTTGTGGCCCAAGCCGCACCCTCCAAGCCCATATCCAATCCGACAATAAAGATGGGGTCCAATATAATGTTAACTAAAGCAGGGACAATTAACGTGTACATGGCCATCTTGGGATACCCTTCTGCCCGAATTACATTATTACTCATCATCGCCCAAGCCAAAAAAGGCACCCCATACAAAATCACTTGAAAATACTCCTGTGCCGGGGCTAACACATCTCCTTTACCTCCAAATACGGTAAGTATTTCCTTTTGAAACATAAGTCCAATACCCACTATGACCAATGCCAGCGTAAGAGTCATACCTATTTGGTTGCCAAAAGTTTGGTGAGCTTTTTGAATATTCTTATCACCAAAAGCTCTCGAAATAATCGACGCCCCCCCTACGCCGATAGACATGCCAATGCTGGAAATCAAAAATGTAATGGGAAGAACTACGGTAATGGCTGCTATACCTAAAGAACCAACAAACCGGCCTACAAAAATCGTATCTACTATGCCATAAATGGATAAAACTAAAATACCAATTGCCGCCGGAGCAGCCTGTTGCATGAGCAATCTCCCCAAGGGATCTGTACCGAATTGTGAATTGTTGGCTTTCATGCGGTATCCCTTTTCGGGAGAAGCTAGTCTTTAGGTTTAATTGCTAAGCTACCAAATAAATTAAGATCCGAAAATACAATTGGGAATAGCGGGCTAAAAAGACTTTGTAAATTCAATTTTGATTTTCAGTTGCAGGTCTTTGATTACCTTGAAAATCTGCCTCAACGTTGCCGCTTGGACTTTAGTGATAGACCGGATAGGAATGTAATTTTGGGCAGGCTTTTTTTCTTCTATAATCCTTTCTGCTTGTTTTTCCAATCGCAGGGCCATGAGGTAATAATAGGCCTGGTAAAGCTCAGAAGCCGATTCTTTGTCAAAAACATTTCTTTCCGTCAATTCTTTCAAACGTCGGCCGGTATTGGTTTCGAATATTTTTTCGCGCAGCGCATATATACGGATGGCTTCGACCATTGGACTCATCGCTTTTTTGATATCAAACACTTCTTCGTTCTCAATTTTAAAGGTTCTGATGTTTTTCAACCACGTTAATTGAGGGTCAAATTTTAAAGCATTCTGTGCCATATTGAAAAAAAACCGTTCTAAGGGATTTTCCAATTGCTCCACCATAAAATCTTTTAATTGGTCAAGAAGTGAAAAGTCGCCGTAAATGGCCCTACAATCAAAAAAAGTGGCGTAGTTCATGACCGTCTCAGGTGAAGACTCGACAAACCACCGCTCATAGTTGTTTTTCCAATGGGAAAGGGAGTGGGTCCAGGATGGGTTTTGAGCCATAAACCCCCCTGTACAAAAGGCAAAACCTATGTAGTCAAGCCGCTCGGACACTTCTTTTGCAAAGCTCAAAAAAAACTCCCGAACCGATTCCCGATGTTCATTGGCTTTGTCCTCATAGATGATGGCATTATCCTGGTCTGTCTTTAGGGTTTGCTCCATACGGCCTTCACTTCCCAGAATAAAAAACACAAATTTGGCAGGAGCATCTCCTTTTTCTTTAAGCACATTTTCAATGACGCGGAGAATAATGGTGTCTGCCACTGTTGAGATAATCTGGTTGATCAACTCTGCCCTGACTCCCCGTTGTATTAGCTGGAAGACTATCTGGGGCACTTTTGCCCATTTTTTTTGCAGTTCCTCTTTGTTTCCTGCCTGCTTAACGGACTGAATAAAAATAAAAGGTGAGTGCGAGGGTTCGGTAAGGATTTTATTTCTGCTGACCATTCCAATAAACTTCCCCATTTGCTCCACAAGAAGGTATCTGGTTTTTGTCTGAAACATCAAAAGCAAAGCCTCATAAACATAAGCGTCGCTGGAAACAGAAATGATACTAGTATCCATAACATCCCTAACGGGACCATTCAAGCGTCTTTGTTTGGCGATCACCTCATCTCTGAGGGTAATGTCGCTGACAAAGCCAATTAATTTTGACTGTGCATCCATGATAAAAACACAGCTGATTTTGTCATGTGCCATAACTCTGGCCACCTCAAAAATCGGCATATCAGCAGGACACCTCCTAATATCCCGCAATGGGATCTTTTTGATCTTCTTGGTATAGAAATCGTCTATTCCGGCGATGGCCTCGTTTTTCATAGCTGTTAATACATATCAAATTAACCGAATCCCCTGCACATTTCCATTATATGCTCGCTTTTTCATTTGAATTATTGGTATTTAAAAAATCTTGCTTTACCTTTGCATCACCATTGGAGGGGGGTGGAGTTGGATTGCTTAAATTTAGGCTTTTTCATCGCTTTCTTTTCCCAAGAATACGTGCTGCCAATCAGGATATTTAGTCTGTAAGCACATCTTCCGGTCAGATATTAAAAATGGTTTTTTGGGAATCTGATGAGTAAATTATTGGTCCTGTAGCTCAATTGGATAGAGCAACTGCCTTCTAAGCAGTAGGTTTCAGGTTCGATTCCTGACAGGATCACATTGGAGGCAGAAGGGAAGCAACCGCTCTTATGCTTAAAATTGAAATTTTGGTTGATCATTTGATTCTGTAGCTCAGCTGGTAGAGCATAACACTTTTAATGTTAGGGTCCTGGGTTCGAGCCCCAGCGGGATCACATAAGTAAGAAGGTCTGTGTTTAAACAGGCCTTTTTTCTTTTCTATACTTTTTATGTACGGAGTCCCGCAATCGACGGAAGGAGGTATTCAGTAAACACCAGTGAGGACAGTCCGTCAAGAAAATGTCCGGGAATTTTATACTTTTTTAATTAAAAATATGTTAAATTTAAACATCGTTGAAATAAAACGATTACAATTCTAAGTGGTAAAACAACTAAAATCAAAAGTATTGGCTGAACCGCGGGATTTAATCTACAAAAGATAATTTCAGGTCTTAGGTATTTGATTTTTCTTACATTTCCTAGTTGAATCATTCTTCGTTTGGAAAAAGGGAAAACTGTTTAAGCAGGGAGAAAAAATTTGGTTAAGAAAATTCTGTAATCAAAATTTTGAAAATAGTGTTTATGTAATTTTAGATTAACTTGCGAATGACAGATATTTACAACGCCATTTTATACATAAATGAGTATTAATTATTTTACTACTTTAAAAGCGATCCGTGGGATTGAGTCAGAATGTTTGACTCTTTATTATCGGACCTTATTTTTTTTTCCGCTTTTTTTGGGTATAAACTTGGTCTCTTTCGCACAATCCACCTTAATTGATAGTCTAAAATCGAAGCTGGCCCAAATTGAGTCATCAGAGAGATTCTCTCCCAATGAAGAATACATTGGGGTTTTAAACCACCTCTCAGAGTCCTACTACAATTACTTTCCGGATTCCACTTTGTATTATGCTGAAAAAAGCAAACACCTAAGTGAAAAACTAGGGTACACTGAAGGGTTAGCGGACGCCTATAGAAATATTGGTGCTTATAACAACAAGCAAGGAAACTACGATACAGCCAGGGTTATCTTTAAGACCGGTTTACAATTGGCGGAGCGGGCTTTCTATAAACCCGGATTGGCCAATCTATATGCCAGCATCGGGTTAAGTTACTATGAAACCGGCTTTTTAGCAGTCGCTACAGAGTATTACTTGATGTCACTTAAAATTAAAAGAGACCTTGGCCTGGACTCGGAGGTTGCAAACACCTTAAATAATTTAGGATTAATCGCAATTGATAGAAAACAGTTTCAAAAGGCGATGGAGTTCTTCAGTGAGGCCAAAGATATCCGTGAAAAACTCGGTGACAAGTTAGGGATTTCTACCCTTGATGTAAATATTGCTTTAGTTCTTCAAAAGGAAGGAAAATACGATATTGCCCTTCAAATCTTCGAAGAAATTTTAGCAGAGGAATCAACATCGGAAAACAAGTCCTTGGGATCGGTTACCCACTATAATATTGGGGAAATTTACCTTGCTCAAAATGAATTTGAGAAAGCTATAATCCATTACAGTTCCGCATTGGAGCAAGACCAAGAATTAAATGACCGATACGGTATTTCCTTTGACCTAATAGGTCTTGCAGAAGCATACCTTAATTTGAATCAAATAGCGAAATCCCGGGAACTAATAGAAGAATCCCTTCGAGTGGCTGAAGAAAGCGGGATTAAGAAGAATATTTCTAAAAGCCATAGTTTACTGAGCCGATTGTATGAGAATCAAGGAAATTACCAACTAGCCTTATTTCATCACCAACAATACAAGGTATTTGAGGATTCAATATTTAATACGGATACAGAAAGACTTACAGAAGATTTACTTATTGCCTACGGTTTGGAAAAAAGTGCCATAGAGACACAAAGAATCCAGCGCGAAAATGAACTTCAAAGGGAAAAACAGAATGCCAAGGTTATTCGGAATGCGGCAATAGCCCTCTTGTTTATAATGGTTTTAGCCTTGTATATTACAATTAGGTCCTACAGAATCCAGCGGAAGGCAAGGCTTTTAGTCACACAGCAAAAAGATGAACTGGAACGCCTCTACCTCAAAACCAGTCAGCAAAAAGAGGAAATAGAATCTATCGCTAAGGATTTGGAGGAAGTTAACAAGACAAAAGACAAGCTTTTCGGCATTGTGGGTCATGACCTGCGCAGTCCTATAAACTCGCTAAACAGCCTCATGCAATACACTATGGATGAGAGTCTTAGTCAAGAGGAGTTCTTACAAATATCCTATAAACTAAAAAATGAAGTTGAGCATGTCCATTTCACGCTAAATAATCTGCTAAATTGGGCGAAAAGTCAGATGCGAGGCATAACTACATATCCGGATTTTTTAAATGTCAGTGAATTGGTGGAAGAAAACATCGAGCTGTATAAACCCATATCCACCAACAAAAGTATCACAGTCAAAAGTAACATCGCTGCCGAGACTATTAGCTGGGCTGATAGGGAGCAAATTAATTTGGTGATTAGAAATTTGTTGAACAACGCATTAAAATTTACCCCAAAAGGAGGGACAATTGAAATTTCCAGTAAGCTGAATAAGGATAACCTTTGGGAAATTTCTCTTCGGGATAATGGGATTGGCATGAGTACGGAAATAATTGACTCCTTGTTCAAACCTAATTTTCACACCAAAAGATATGGAACCTCTGGAGAAAAGGGTACAGGACTCGGATTAATTTTGGTAAAGGATTTCCTTGAAAGTAACAAAGGTTCCATTTGGGTCAGAAGCGAGGTAAACAAAGGGAGCACCTTCACTTTTACCCTTCCCGTGGCTAAAGTTCCCAACTGAGAACATTTCCTTGGAAGGCAATCCATTTTTTGGATCGTTATATAACCGTAAAAATTGTTATATTAGCATTAAATAGTCAGTAGAAACCCAAAAAAAATACCCACATGCGAAAAAGTGCTTATATTAGGTTTAAAATCAAGATAGCGATTGCCCTTACTGCTATCCTTTTATTGATTTTCATCAAAAGTATCGTAGATAAGCAAAATGTGGACGAACTCGAAGAGGCTTTTATCTCTGTATATGAAGACAGGCTGGTAGTCCAAGAACACATTTTCTCCATAACAGAAATGGTATTCAGAATGCGCCTGCTTGTCACCGAAAGTAGAACGATGGAAGAATACCAAGATGTCAGACAAAAGGTAATTGACTACCATACAGAAATTCTTAAGGTTATTGAGGATTTTGAAAATACCAAACTTACCCCCAAAGAAGCTGAATATTTAGCCGAATTTAAAGATTTAATTACAAACAAACTTGAAATCCAAGCCTACTTCACAGCGGATATCGAGGACTCGCATATTAATTACCAAGAAACCCTAAGAAAATTTGATGCTGATTTTGAAAGAGTGTTGACTGATCTTCGTGAGTTGTCAAATATCCAGCTTGAAGAAGGTGGGAAACTGACGGTAAGATCTTATCAAATTGCAGCCCGCTCGGATATTTGGTTAAATTTTGAATATGCAGTTCTCTTTATTTTGCTCATCATTATCGGAGTTTTGGCATTCACCTCCCAACCAAAATCGTATTCCAACAATCAGGATTGATTTTGGACCGTAGTATTTCGATTGGCTAAAGCTGAAAACAAAAAGCCCACCAGAAATATAGCTGTTGTCCCAAATACGATGGTTAAGTTGGCATGAAAAGGACTTCTGAATGTCCCTAGGGTGCTGCCATCCGGTATCAATGGGGAAAGACTCATCCATCCAATTATGATGACGCCCAGAATGACTCCATATGCAGCAAATTTTTGCCTGATATTTTTACCAACATATCCCAACAAAAATAATCCCAAAATACCTCCACTGAAAATGGATGACAATGCCCACCAAGCATCTAAAGCACTGGTCACCCCACTAAATGCCAGTGCAACCATTATACTCAGGATTCCCATTACAAAAGATGCTATCATTAGCGTCTGCATCTCTCCTTTTTCACTTATTCCGGGATGTATGTATTTTTTAACATGATCAGTCAATATTATAGTTGCCGAACTATTTACACTGGTAGATACCGTACTCATTCCTGCCGCAAAAATGGAGGCGATCAACAGTCCAGTCATTCCAGTAGGCAATACGTTTACAATAAAATAGGGAAATACTTTATCCGAATTTTCGGGCGCAAAAAGTTCTTCAGGTAAGGATTCTGGCATTGCCTGGTAATATGCAAAAAGAGCTGTTCCGATAAAGAAAAACAGAAGGGAAACTGGCACGTAAAGTAAACTGCCCAACAAGGTAGATTTAACTGCCTCCTTTTCGTTTTTTGCACTCAAATACCGCTGTACATAATTTTGGTCTACCCCGAAATTTTGTAGATTGATAAACAGACCATATACCAAAATCACCCAGAACGTCGCCTCTGAAAGGCTTAGTCCAAAACTGCCTAAACTAAACTTTTTGTGTTCGGATGCAATGGTAAATACTTGTCCTGGACCTTCGGGCATAGAAAACAAAATGATGCCAGCACAGGCTAGCGCTCCTGTAATCAATACAATTCCTTGGATGGCGTCGGTCCAAACCACAGCCTCGAATCCCCCCAACATGGCGTAAACCAAGACACTCAGTCCAGTCACAATGATTATCATCGGAATACTCCATCCAAACAAGGCGTTCATTGGCAAAGCCAACAAATACATAATTGCACCCATACGTGCCAATTGGGTAAGCAGGTAGCAAACTGAGGCATAGGTACGTGCCCAAGATCCAAATTTCGTTTCCAGAAAATAGTAGGCTGAGGCACTTTTAATTCCTCTATAAAGCGGAACAAAGAATTTCACGGCTAGGATCGCAGCAATGGGTATGGACAGACTGAATACAAAGCCGTTCCAATTGGTCAAATACGCATTGCCAGGTAAAGCCAGAAAACTAATACTGCTGACAAAGGTTGCAAAGATTGACATTCCTATGGCCCAAGAAGGTAAATTACCCCCTCCTGTAATATATTGATCTGCAGTCCGCTTCTTAAAATAAAATGAAGCTCCGAACAACACAATGGCCAACATGTAAACTAAAAAAACAACTAAATCAATCAGTGGTAAATCCATGGGTGATGGGTAACAGTATAATTAATTTTATTTGGTTAAAGTCCCTGAATACTTTCCAGATTTTTCCGGATAGCCTCCACATCTCCTCCTTCAAAGGCCGTATATGGACCTGCCAAGTAATTATCGCATAAACCTAAAATAGAAAGCGCGGCTTTTAACCCTTTGAGATAACTGGAGCCATAGGTTCCCAAGGAATAAATTTTTGCAGAAACTTCCATCACTTTCTCCTGCAGCCTAAGTACCTCATCCATATTATTTGCCCTCGCTGCCTCATAAAGGGTGACGTATAATTTAGGAAACATATTCGCTCCACCACTCACTCCTCCATGAGCTCCCATTAGCACAGCGGAAGCCATCATTTCCTCCGGTCCCACAAAAAGTGAAAATTCCGGCTGATTTCTAAAAGAATAAAGTAATGCGTTGAAATAGGTGGCATTAGCTGAACTGTCTTTGAATCCCACTATATTTGGATGCATAGCCAACTTCTCCACTGTATCCACTGCGATCATAGTCTTGGTATGGGAAGGCATGTTGTATAAAAATAAGGAAAGAGAAAGCCTGTCTGCCAATCTTTCGAAATAAGTGGTCAATTCCGGCTGGGAAAGTCCAAAATAATAAGGTGGCGCAGCGACAACAGCGGCCGCTCCACATTCCTTAGAATAATCCGTCAGTGCGATACTCTCCTCCGGTGCGGTATCAGTGATGCCCACTAACACCGGGATGCGTCCGTCGACTAGCTTGCATACGTTTGCAATCATTTCCTTCCGAATGGCATAACTCAAGCTAGTACATTCTCCGGTTGTTCCCAGTATGAAGAGTCCATGGACGCCACCGTTTAGCAGGTGGCTGACTAATTTCTCCAAACTGGAAAGATCAAGGTGTTGGTCATCCAAAAGAGGAGTTACAAGCGGGGGAATTATCCCTCGCAAAGGCATTGACAATGCTGTATTTGACATGCTATAAAATTCTTAAATCTAAATTTGAAAATATTTTAGGAACAAACTGGACCGGAAAACGTCCAAAATCAAAGTTCCGAAGGATCAATCACCACGTATTTGACTGATTCGCGGTTATAGGTGTACGTCAAGTGGACAAGGCCATCCTTTGATTGAATGATCGCCGGATAGGAATAGCCAGATCGATTGGGCTCGTTTTCCAACGTCATCACGGGCTGCCAATCGATACCGTCGGTAGAAATAGCCAAATTGAGAATATTCCGGGCTTTGGGTTCCTCCCCTTCGCGGGTGCTGTGATTGTAAATTAGCAAATGCCTTCCATCAGCGAGGGTCACTGCGTCTGTTCCGGAACTCGGGTTAGGCAGGGAAGTTGCCTCCATCTCAGACCAACTTTCACCCTGATCTGAGGACCAACTGGTGGAGATTACGTTTTGCCTGGTTCTGCAAAGTATTTGCAAACGGCCGTCTTGGTGTTGCAAAATACTTGCCTGTATCGCATCAAAGGCAATTCCGTCGTTAATCGGACCAATCACCTTCCAAGAGAGTCCATTATCCTTACTTATTTCAAAATGAGTCATCCACTTTACTTCATCCCCCTCAACTAGTTCTATACTTGATGGATTTATGATCGTACCATCGGCCAACTGAATAGGCTTGTTTTTAATAGGGCCTAATAAATGCCCAATTTTTGGATCTTCTCCAATTTTTTGCGGAGTAGTCCATGTTTTTCCGTCGTCAGAGGAAGTCATCACCATTCCCCACCACTCCATCGGGCTGGGACCTACTTTATAGAATAGCAGTAAAGGCCCTTCTTGGGGTTGAAAGAGTACAGGGTTCCAGCAGGGATAGCGCAGTGTGTCATTTTCCACACCATTGGCTACTTCTTCCGGACGGGTCCATGTGCCGTTTTCCAATCGGGATACCCGGATACCCACATCAGGGTGCTTCTCACGGGTACCCGCAAAAAATGCAGCCACCATTCCAGAAGGGGTTTCCACGATCGTGGAAGCGTGTACCTGAGGAGTAGGCCGGTTTTCCAACGAATAAATTAATTCTCCATGTATATAACCCTGCTCCCCGGGGATCGCTTTGGGAGGAAGGTAAAACTTACCTGTAATATCGTTGGCCCCCCTATCTCCGTCTTGTTCCTTCATGGATCGATTTCCGGTCTGACAGGCAGATGCAATCAATGCTCCTATGAAAATTAATAGTCCTGTTCTTAACATAATCTAGTCTTTAAATACCGCAGAAAGAAACATTGATGCCCAATTCATTGAACACTGCGGCTTTAACCTGACAAGCTTCCAATGCCTTCTCACGACTGTCGGCATATACTACCTGAATATGGTTGGCTTTATGTCTGGCTGTCAATTGGTTTTGCGAAACTCCTTCGAGCTTGGCATGCATGATAGGCCATTGAGGCGTAGTCATTTCCCAACGTCGCTGTGTCTCTGCTTCGGGGAGGGAAACCGACTCCCCTATCCCCACATCAGCATGCAGCGCATCATCCATTACAAACACCCGGCTCCAGACGATGTGTCCAGGTCTACTTACCCCTTTCAGACTGCCTCCGCCCAATCTGAAGTACATGGCTGGCTGTCGCTCACTGCTAGCTCCTCTGTATCCACCTTCAAAATGTGAGGGCGGTGCGGCACCTGAGATCAGAAGCACCCATATAAAATCATCTATCCCTTCTCCTGTAAAATGCTCGCCCCAGCGTAAATCATGCAGGGTATTGTCACCGACCATACCCAACTCATCCCAAAGCTTGTACGTAATCAGACTATCCAATCCGGCACATTCATCTACCTCATTGAAATGGGGAAGAGCCTTGCCCGGAAAAAGTTCTTTCCCTTTTTTGTCGTATGCCGGGGGTCTTTTGGTATTATTTAGCAATCCCTCGGTCAAATCACTGGCAGGAACCAAATCCTTTAAACCCTGCTGGTATTGGATACCGATTGTATCGCAACCGAATTCATCAGCTAGGCGAAGTGCGGCAATGTACATTTTGCACTGCTCTAGCGTTTGGGAACGGGTAAGTTCATCATCTGTATTACCCCAGTTAAATTTCATCCCCTGGTCAAGAAGCCATTGTAATATAGATTCCGCCTCATTGTCTGACACCTCCCGCATAGCTGCATAAAGTGTGGACTGACTTAGCCGCTCCTTGAAAATGCCTGTGGGGTGCAACAGATGATCAGGAATAATGGCATTGAACATCCCCATACACCCTTCATCAAAGACCCCCATTATGGCCTTGTTTTCCCTGAATTTCCTAGCGAAAACTTCTCCTTTTTCCTGCAAATCCGAATCAATCATGACTGGCTCGAATGCCTTTACATGACTGAGGTCGTGGGTAATATGGCCCGTATTCAGCCACTCCCGAAATTTTCCCATAAAAAAATCATCGCTGAAATCTTTGCTCCAAAGCGTGGAATAGTTAACCCCGGCCTTTGTTAGCGAACCGTTCAGGTTGAGCATACCTACCAATCCCGGCCATTGACCGCTCCAATTGGCAAGCGTGAGGATTGGACCCTTATGTGTTGTCAATCCTGGAAGCACATGGTGGGTATACTGCCAAACACTCTCCGCAACGATAAGAGGGAGCCTCGGATCCAGCTTTTTAAATACTTCAATGCCCATGCGCTGGGAATCAATAAATCCATGCCCCTTATCATCATCGTAAGCGTGCCCACGTATTACATTCCAACCCAACTCATTCAATACCTTGTTCAAAGCAGTCTCCATGTCATACTGTGCCTGCCAACAGGTGCGGTTGGCAGACAATCTCAAATCTCCGCTCACTACCAGGTAAATATCTTTTGTCATACTCATGTGATGAATTGTAAACTCTATATGTTTCTATTTTTTGATATTTGGTTGCCTTAATGCTACTTGATATTACTTGCTACATGGGGAAACGTACCCTCTTTCGTCTTGTTTTTTTATAAATTTGCCCAGAAATTACCTGAGCGGATTTTCATACCAGATGACTCCAAGCCCCTCTTTACTGCCATCTTCCCCCGTTTCTTCACAGGTAATTACGTCTAGATCACCATCCCCGTCCATATCGATAAGGACGATAAAATCATACTTGACACCTCCTTTTCCACTGATATCGGTATAGCTTGGGGTCTTTTCCAAGAATCCATCAACCGACAACACCCCGGATTTATCCAGCGCTCCTTCATAGGAGGCTACCAGGTCCCAGGAGCCGTTTTGATTCATATCGGCTACCGCCACTGATTTCCCCCTAGTTCCACTAAATGCAGGGTAGGCCATAGATTCATTGATCCAGCGGCCGTCCGCTCTGTAAAAAATCTCCCATCCCTTAACCAAGTCAGGTACTACTATGCCCGGCACTCCATCCGATATCCATTCTGGGATATCGGCCAATGACAAGAACATAGGTTCCCCATCCTCTACCCCTATGAAATAATTTTCCCAAATGCCAGTCAAACCCTTCCCACGGCCGGGATGCTTGAGCCATCTTACTCCGCTAAGATCACCATATCGGTCCGATATCAGGATATCCTCTTGCCCGTCCTTATCCATATCCAACAACTCGATGGACATGATCCAGCCTGCGGATGTGATTTCGTGGTATTTCCATGCTCCCATATCCCGTGGATTTTCTGGGGATTCAAGCCATCCCAAGGTTCCATTAGGGTTTTTTGAGCCAACAACCAAGTCAATTCCATTTTCTCCATCGATATCTGCCGGTCTTCCAAACATCCAGCGGGTCCTCCCAACCGTTACCGGAATGTCTTGACTAACCCATTTCTCAGATTGATAGTAGGACTCCCAATCAGCGGGTGCCCAGTGGATTGTAATCCGTTGATAGCTTCCCTCGGACAGAGTGACCAAGTCCATAAATCCATCTCCATCCAAATCAACCGCAAAAGCATCTTCCACGTCGGGTGAAGGCACCTCAATGTACTCCCAAAATTCCTTCGGCTCTCCTGGATTCATGTATAGGCGGCTAACTCCACCCTCTTCCCATCCAACTACCAAATCCATACGACCGTCTCCATTTACATCTGCCGGTTTTGCCCCGTCTGCACCTAGCGAGGTATTGTCAATGGTATGGCGTTTCCAAGGAACATTTTCCTGGGCTTCGACTCCTTCCAAAAGCAAAAAAATAACTAGTGTGAAAGCGAAATTAAGATTCATGACCGCAGGGTTTACTACAAGTTGGTTATTATACATTCTCACGCTCTTACCTTTCGGTAAGTTCTACTCGAGAGAATATTGCTTGTTCCAAAACATCTGGATTATGGGAACAAATGAAAAGTCCGAGCAGGGCATCATCTGGGATAGTTTCTAAAATTTTGGACCCTATTCGCTGCAAATCACCCCCCGATTTGGCTGCCCACATCGTATATTCATTTCCTTTTCTTTCCAACTTAATGGTCTGAAAATTCCCATCTTCCGCAAAAATTTCATCTTCAGGATCCCTCATTTCCATGCCAACCTCCCTTCTCCACTGCATCACAGTCAACCCGTCGCCATGGACGGTGGCGGTCATATGTGCTGCATCCTCCGCTTTGGAAGACCTTACCATGATTCCTACTTTTCGGTGAGGATCTACTCCTACCCCTATCAACTCCATATCCGCAGTCAATGAAAAATCACCGTTAACTTCCTTGTAAACAAACTGGAATTCGTCCCGATCAAACCAAATATTGTAACCAGAACCTGTGAGAGTGTAAGAATCCGTTTTCGAATCATAGACCGTATTTCCTGCCAATGCGGGATTACCAATGTCCTGAAATTGTTCAAATACTCCAAGCGGATTCTGCCTGCAGGATACAAGTAAGAATAAAAATAGCACAAAGCAATTGACGGGAAATCTTATGTAAGAGTCATTCATAGATTGAATGTAATAATTTTTGGTGCATTTCAAAAAATTCTACAATTGAATTGATCTCAATCTTCGGGGAATTTTGTTTAATCAATCTGGTTTTTGGATACAGGAAATAAACCCATTCCACTATTAAGTCAAAGCTATTCCCATTCCCGCTTCACTGCTAGCCTCAGGGAGAATTTTCTCCTTAGTATTAACTTAATCATCCAATTATGCAACGAAGCGGGAAGAAAGCATAGTTCAACGAAAATAAGAAAACTAAGCAATAAAAAAGGCGCATTTTACTGCGCCCGCTTTGTTAAATTTGCTCCGTGACTGGTTGGATGATTAAATAATTTTAGCCCGAAATTAGTCTATTCTTCATCATCTTCTTCATCCTCCTCCTCCAACACCACATCCATAGCATCCTCTGCCCATGCGACTATCTTTTCCCGCTGTACATCATTTAGACTAGCAGTCGGGTGCATTAGGGTATAAATACCCATCGGCATCGTCCCTTCACCTACTTCAATTGCGATATCGTCCAACTTTTCCAACTTCTCCATCATGTCATAATCTTGCCAATTGGAGAAATTGAGCTCCTCCCTACCTTCGCGGACATCTTTGGCTACAAGCCAGGAAGATGGTGCCACATACGAATACCAAGGATAAACTGACTCATTACTGTGGCAGCTATAACATGATGTCTTCAAAATAGCCGCTACATCCTCACTCACAATTCCGCTCATTATGATATCTCCGGGATTGGTGGTTTCTACAGTTGGCAAATCATTCGGAACGAATTGAATGGCAATCAGTGTGACCGTAAACCCGCCAAGCAGGTATAATCCCCATTTCATTACCACAATTATTTTTTCTTGCTTTTACTCCATTCCATCAAGGTAGCCAATTCAGAATCTGTCAGTTTACCTTCCGGCTTATTCTCCAGAAATTTCGCAGGCGGCATGTCTCCATTTTCTAATACTTCAAGAATTTTACCCTTGGCAGCTAGTTGCTTGGACCGTTTGGAGGCCTCAAAGGCATCCCAATCTAATTTTTTCTTTCCTTTCTCATTTTTGGATTCAGCATTGTGGCAGCCATAACATTTTTGATCTACCACGGCTTTAACGTTGGCTGGCATATCCGCCTCCATGACATGTAATGTGTTTTCAGATTCGGAAACGGTTTTACTAGTTCCCTGAAAGAATAGAAGACCTAAAATGGCCAAGGTTGGTAAAAGGAATTGTTTTTTCATAGTATATCTTTAGGTTTTAAACCGGAATTTCAGAAATTATTTCCGAATGCGCAATAACTTTATGAGTAAAACAGCAATTATTCTAGAAAAGTAAAAATATTGTATGGAATAAATCTGCTTACTCGAAAGTTAGCGTATGCTCAAAGGGAGTGATACCGGTTAGGTAAACATGCTTTCCCTCTGTTCGTAAGGTGCCAAAATGGACACTATACTGCTCCCCGTCAAGCCTGACTATTCGCTCATGTTGCTTTATCCCATGGCCGAATTGAATCGTATCCCCTCCGCACTCAAAAGAACCACGTCCTGCAGGCAGGAAATAATTGTCCTCCCCGATGGAGGAAGGTATTGTTCCTGAAAGTGTTCCAGATACGTCAAAACACAATTCAATGGTTACCTCCACGCCTTCGAGCCCATCTATTTCAAAGTCAAGCGTTACTTTCCCGTTCTCCTCCGTAATAGAAAGCTTACTTTCGAGTGATTTCACGTTACTCACAGGACGCTGATCAAAGGCCATTTTGCTCCAAAACCTACCATCAATGCTAGGCGTCAATTTATAGTCCCCTTCCTTATTCCTAAGTTCTTCCGGTAAAGGTTGGTAATAAGGTGCTTCTAATTTTTGGTACAAAACGTAGGTGTTTCCTTCCTGTCGCAGACCTTGACTCCGAAAAAAGCCCATACTGAAAAAACCCGCAGACATTCGCATGTGTTTTAATACTGCGTTTCCTTTCCTATAACTGAAAAAATTGGGACTTACTGACCTCCCCGAGGCTATAATAAGCGGCCAATCCACTCCTCCAAAAATTGTAACTGTAGTATCCTCCCGACGAATTCTGGCCAAACTACTTGTCTTGAAAACTTTTTCAAAAATGGTTGGCAATGCCGTTGGTTCAGGAAGGTCTCCAATGAGCGTCTCGTTTTCCATAAAATAGAAAAGAGCCTCATTTACAATTACCTTATCAAAACCCGGAAACCCTTCAATCATAGAGACGATATTCGCAAAGGTGCCATCCTGATCATGGATGGCCAAAAACCGGTAATGGAGGTACTGCCCTACTATGCTCCTATGGGAATACTGATCCTGCCTTCTGGAATCTGTCGTAATTAGATCTCCGTTTGGTTCCATATAATAATATGTCATAGTCAAACTTTTCCGAGGAGCTTCAAAAAGCTCCGGCCTGTTTAACAATCTGCCCATGGTGATAAAGGCATTGTTTTCCACATCGGAATAATTCATGCTGCGCTCAGGGTAATGCCCGTCCTCGTCAATAAAGATTCCTTCACTCAACCATTCGTCTATCCGCCTTACATAGGATGGATCCGGATAAAGTTGATTAATTCGAGCAAGCGCATGGCAAAGCACCCAACGGTGGTTGGGTGTATGGATCCCGCCAATTACCAGTGCCGCTCCTACTTTTTCTACGAAGATCTTGATTCTCTTCATTAGTGGGACAAGTACAGTATCCTCTACCTGGCTCAGAATAAATGCCCCGGCACAAACTGGCTCCATGATAAACGCCGTATCCGGTGGAGATTCTAAGTTACCGGCATTGATTGTACCGTCAGGGCGTTGTGTTTGTATAAGGTTGTCCGTTGTTTTTTCCAGTAAATCAACAAGTAGTGGGTTTTTATAGAAATGCGAGTCACTGCAGGCATACCCCGCCGCAAGCATGGCAAAGTTATACCCATTGCTTCTGCCTCCATGTCTATTAGCAGCCTCCCCCCGATCCATCAAATCTTGGACAAATTCGTCATTGGCAGCAACCATATTTTCCCAAAGTCCAGCAAAAGAACGCTTGGAAACACCCCTATTAGACGGAAAGCCAACTAGGGGAAACACTATCATCGAGGCACCGATACCAATGGATTGCTTCAAAAATATATTTCGGTTGATTTTTCTCAAGGTTAATTAAGGATTTGGGGAGAATGAAAATTGATATAAAAAATCTATTTTCCAACAGCCTAAAATAGAAAAAATTATGCAATTCTCCTAAATCCCATCATTTTGCCGAAATCGTTAAATAAATTCGATTTATAGTTTGTTAGATTGATTATCTGATGGTTTGCCAAACAACCGGATAATCGCCTTTATTGGATTCGTGTCCCATAATCCGAATTGAATTAGAAAAATGTCGGACTAATAATTTTGCCATCTTTACAAATCAAATAGTATACAAATTACAAAACCCTTAATATTAAGACACCATTCTAAAAAATAAATCCGAGTCCAAGCTCAAACCTGTTCCCCTCAGAACTTCCGTCCTCAAGTTCTTTGGCATTTGTTCTTACCTGATAATTGGTTTTAAGAACAATATTCCTCCTAGGGTTAAAATTCACGCCCATGGTAATGGCCGTTAAGTCGCTCTGAAATACGGGCTCATCTATTAAATTTGGATCAATTGTCCCAAGCATATTCAAGCGTTCATATCGTAGAAAGAGCAGTAGTTTTACTTCGTTACTTTTTACTAAAAAACTATTTTTTCTATTAGCTGATTCGCTATTGGATTTTAAAAAAGGCCAAATATCGTAACCTACTTCAGTATAGTAGCCAGTTAAATTTTTGAGTAAAGCTCATTTAATAGGAAACTTTCTTTTTTATCATCCCAAATCAACCAATACTTTTTTTTTATGAAATTAATTCTCTGTAACAGATCGGGATTGTCTGCGTAAACGGTCATTATGTTCTTCTTTGTCAAGCGATAAATAGGTTCATTCAGTGTTTTGCTGAAATGGTATGATGCTTTTGTCGGTGAATAAATGTTG
>DATHWC010000261.1:0-12295 GCA_035460985.1 Lunatimonas sp. | reverse complement strand
CTCAAAGATGTCTTTAACAAGGCCTTGTCAAAGGGAAAGGACAATACAGGCTTTGAAAACATTTCCGATTTGGTGGAAAATTTTCTGGTATTTACCTCTGAAAAACGGTTTTTTTATGAGTGCATTCTTAATTTTTTAGGGTTGGTCAATCTGCATAATGATCCCGCAAAGCTAGAGATGATTCCTCCTATGATATTGGAAAGTCCCTATTTTCAGAAACTTTTGCAAATCCAGCACGACATACCAGCTATAGGTGTAAAAATAATATCGAAAGGCATTCGGGATGGCAGCATTCGCCCGGAACTTCAACCCGAGACCACTTTTTATACGATATGGAGCATGTTGATTGGGTACGATCGCGTAAAGGGTTCGGTAGAGTTTGAACCCAAGGAACTAAAAATCCATGCCGAGGTCTGGAAAAACAGTTTCTTAAAGTTTCTTTTCGAAATGTTAAAAGGCACCCAATTCGCGCATAAATTCCAGCCTGTACAAGGACGTCTTTTTTAAATTCAATAACTTTTTACCTCAAATAATTCCTGTTCCAAATAATTTTTTTTAATATGCAAAAATACAAAGGGGCACCGTTATTGCTCTTAAATTGTATACATTTTACCACATTGTAAATAACTATTCTTCTAAACCCCAATCGCGTATGCCATTATACATAGGTGCTGCAATTATATTAGGAATTGTGATTGCTTTGATTCTTATATTTCGATCAGTATTCAACAAAAAATCCTCAGATGTTTCTAAAGAACAGGAAATTTCATCCAAGGAAGTTCTGAAAAAAGAGGTTTCTGAATTTGATCCCGAAACCGGGGATAAAAGGAAAGAGGATTAATCCTCTTTCCTACTTGAATGTCTATTTTTTAAAATCCAATTACCAGTCAGCAATCCCTATTTCTAGGAATCTTTTTGACTTTTCTTAACATAATTAGCAAAATCTCCATTTTCATCCAGTTCTATCAATTCTACCTTTACGGCCTGAGAGGAAGGTATAACATTACCGCCTACATTTTCAGCAATATAGTAGGTGATTTGGGCACCAAATAGAAAAATAACAACCGAATAATAAACCCAAATGAGTACAACCACCAAAGAGCCCGCGGTTCCGTAGTAATTGCCAACATCGGCGTTTCCCATATACAGACCAATTAGGTATTTACCCAGTGCAAAAAGAAGCATAGTCACGAATGCCCCCAACCACACATCTTTCCATCTAACACGGGCATCAGGGAGAATTTTGTACATCAAACCAAAAATCAAAACCATTAGTGATTGTGCCAGTATCACGTTCGCCACACTCGCAAAAATCAAGATATTTTCATCAAACAAATTCGAGAAATAGTTTAAAACAATAACCAAGACAGCATCAGCTACTAAAGAGACTATCAATAGAAAGCCGATGGACGCCACCATGGAAAAACTCAGAAATCTGTTAATTGCAAATTTCAATATACCTTTTTCTGGCTTAGGTTTGATATGCCAAATATGGTTAATACTGTTTTGTAGACTTACAAAAACTGTGGTCGCACTAAATACCAAAATAGCGATTCCCATCATTTGCGACCAAAATACCTGATTGTCCAAAGTTACATTACGCATAATGTCGTCAAGCGTCTCCACACTTTCCTGTCCTATTAGTTCTCCTATTTGACTCAACAGCTCTTCCCTAACATCATTTTTGGAATAAAAAGTAGCCCCAATGTTCAGAACGATAATTAACAGCGCTGGTAAACTAAAAATGGTGTAAAATGCTGTGGAAGCGGCAAAGGTCATGGAATCACTGCTCGCAAAATCTTTGACACTATCTATGATGATTTGAAAAAAAGTCAGTGACTTAAGGCGCTTTATCTGTTTCTTAATCATGGAGTTGTGGTTAAATTTTTGCTAATTAATAAAGGGAATTATTTAGACAATTTCAACCCCGTGGGATCATCGTATCCCCTGATCTGGGTACTTGCCCTCGATAGTACGTCCGAAAGCCATCAATTCTTCTATTTGGGCATTCATTTCCCCATTGGGATAAAGACAGGGGCCTATACCTGCTATTTTATTTTTGTAGTCCAAAAATCCTACCAAGATCGGGACTTCCGCTCCCAACGCTATATGGTAAAACCCGCTTTTCCATTTTGGTGCATGCTTGCGGGTACCCTCGGGAGTAACCATAATCACCAGCTCATCCGATTCTTTCAACATCTGAATCATCGATTCGGTATAAGTTAACTTCCGCTTTCCCGGCAAACGCTTGCGGTCAATTGAAATTCCTCCTAGCGCTCTTATCAACCACCCGAGAGGACCCACCATAACCTCCTTCTTGATTGTGAATTTTACGGGAATATCCATGAGGTAAAAAGCGGCGCGGGCATACAGCAAATCCCAGTTACTGGTGTGGGGAATGGCTATTAAAACGGCCTTTTTCACGCCCTCCGGCATTCCCCCTTGAGCTTTCCAGCCTGAAATCCAAAAAATAATCCGTGCTAATAGTTTCATCCCTGAGCTTATATTATTGATTTTGCAGCCATCCCCTCCTGTTGTAGATGTAGACCAATATACTCCTTCATGGTCAGATAGCCAATTTCAAATATTTCTTTTGCTTTTTTAATTTCCAACACGCCAAACCGGGCTAAACCTGGGGGTTCAACAAAATGGTCGCACATTCCCCTTCGGCTATATACGTTGTAGTTCATGGACATGATTACCGTACGCTCTATCAAGCTTTTGATATGGCGGATATTTTGCTCTATGGCAAGCTGGTTGCAGTTCACTCCGATGATTACATCGCAGCTGTCCTGAAGAGGCTCTACAGGCATATTGTTCAACACCCCGCCATCGATAAAATAGCGCCCATCAAGTAGTATTGGCTCAAACATCCCCGGAATACAGGAGGAGGCCATTAAAGGTCTAATAAGTTCTCCCGAAGAGAAGTACACTGTCTGGCCCAAATGCAAATCAGTCGCAGCCATAGTCATGGGAATTCGAAGTGAGGAAAAATCATCAACTCCCAAGTATTTTTCGTAAAGAGGGATAACCTGATCCATCTTGAGGATCCCTTTCCAGCTGACAGAGGGCCAAATAAATTTAAAATAGTTAGTTTGGATAATAATCTCCAAGATCTCATCCGGAGCGAAACCCTTGGCATACATGACCCCGGCGATCGCTCCGGCACTTGTGCCGGATATAGCTGAGGGGACCAAGCCAACTTCATCCATCGCCTTAAGCACTCCAAGATGTGAAATGCCGCGCACACCACCTCCAGAAAGAGCTATTCCTATACGTGTCTGATTTTCCAATGGTAAACTTCTTGTAATATTGAATGCTGTTCCTATCCTGCCGAAACACCATGGAAGAAAGTCTCTCCTCCTCCCCTCTTACGAATGAACCCTTCGAACAATTGAAAGTACCCAGCCCAATAGTTGGCCATCTTCGAATTATTCCACCACTACACCCATGGCACAGAATTTATCAATTCTATTATTCATGCGTTCATTGGATTCGATTTTATCCAATTCGGCGAGAGATTCCTTGATGGTGCTTTTAATTGTTGCAGCCATCACTTTCATATTTCGATGTGCCCCTCCGAGTGGCTCAGCGATAATACCGTCGATTAGCTTATTTTGAAACATGTCAGGTGCTGTCAGCTTAAGCGCTTCTGCTGCTTGCTCTTTATAATCCCAACTTCTCCAAAGGATGGACGAACAGGATTCGGGAGAAATCACCGAATACCAAGTGTTTTCCAACATAAAAACTTTATCACCTATGGCAATTCCAAGTGCTCCACCCGAGGCGCCTTCTCCAATGATAATACATATCACTGGAACTTTCAGCTTGAACATCTCCCTGAGGTTTTTGGCGATTGCTTCCCCCTGACCGCGCTCTTCGGCCTCAATGCCGGGAAAAGCCCCAGGGGTATCGATCAGCGTAACAATGGGTTTGTTGAATTTCTCAGCCATTTTCATCAGCCGCAATGCTTTCCTATATCCTTCCGGATTCGCCATTCCAAAATTCCTTTCCTGTCGCTGCTTCGTATTTCTACCTTTTTGCTGCCCAATAAACATGACTGTCCGTCCGTCAATATCACCCAATCCCCCGACCATTGCTTTGTCATCCTTAACACCACGGTCTCCGTGAAGTTCAATGAAATCGTTTGTCATCTCGTAGATGTAGTCAAGGGCGTAGGGTCTGTCGGCATGACGGGAAAGCTGCACCCGTTGCCAGCGCGTTAGGTTTTGAAATGTTTCTTTCTTCAAGGCTTGAATTTTTTCTTCCAGCGATTTGATATCGGCAGACAGATCAATGTTTTTACCTTTTGCAAGATCTTTCATTTCACTCAACTTAATCTCTAGATCCGCTATTGGCTTTTCAAATTCTAATACCATGTTTTCGATTTTTGAACGGAACAAAGATAAAAATTATTTGTGATATTCGGTCAACAATCCGCATTGGTTGGGCGGGGCGAAAAAAAAACAGGTTTAGTGGGGTACGTCCAAGTTTGCTTTTGGTTCAAAGGGCAAAAGCTATTGTGTTGATTTAAAAATAAACATCCTGAAAAAGAGCGGAGTAAAAATTTAGTTAATATTTTTTGAGGCCATATTTTGTCAGATAAAATAAAGCCCCTACATTTGCATCACAATAATCGATAAACGCATCGATTTATTTAACGGAGTGGTAGTTCAGCTGGTTAGAATGCCTGCCTGTCACGCAGGAGGTCGCGGGTTCGAGTCCCGTCCATTCCGCAGGAAGAAACCCTAATGGCTTTAAATATAAGCTGTTAGGGTTCTTCTTTTTATATGTGGGGCTAATTATGGGGCTATCAGTTTTACTTTTTGATTTTCAGAAACTCCAGATTTGGAATTCCTTCAAATAAGATTACTTTACAGGTTAGATAAACCAATCCACTTTCGTCGTCAATTTAAAATGCCAAATCCGTCTATTTTTTTAAAGATTCTACTTTTTACCTACTTAAACTATCAGATACCTGATAAACAAATATGATTTCATAAACAATCTTACACTAAACGAAGTGTTTGCGAGTGAAAAAAAAAGAAAACAAATTTCAGGCCGATTAATCTCGATAAGCCCGGGCGAAGTGGGAAAGGCAGCTATCTGCTGGGACATATGTGGTACCAAAAGCCACGGACCGAGCACCAAACCCTCCCGGAAAGGGATATTTTATAAAACACAATCAACCTACTACTTACGACAATAGGATCTAAAATATTGAAATTTAGACCATTAGTCTGTAGTAGAATAAATATAGAGAAAACTACCACAACCTACTGGTAATACAGCTAAAAGTAATTTATGTAGAAGGATGCCTTTATGTTTTTAACAGCAATACATACTTAAAAATCAACGCCTTATAATCGAACTGTAGAAAGATAGCAGGTGTAGTAGATGGTTTTGACGAAAAATAAAACATTTAACTATGAGCGTCATGGTAGCCAACAGAAGGTACAAGGTACCAATTTGGACCAGCTGGGGATTAGACCCAGCAAAATGAAAGCGGATATTGCATTTACCTGTCCCCATATCGTGAGGAAAAGCTCCTTTCATTTAAAGTAGATCCGGTCACAAATTTATAGATGGATTTTAGGGACGGAAACAACGGTGGAAAACCCTTATTTATCTGGTTCTAAAGATGAATCCGCAATTTCGGATACGATCAGGGAAATATTTACCGTAAGTGAATCCTTCTTTTTTCTTCACCAGCCTAATATACCCCCAGCAGATTTAACCCTAAATAAGCCATCTGGAATTACCATCATCAAACCAAACCATTCGGAAAATACAAAGCTTTAAAACACTCTTATTAAATAACCTTTGTAATCAAGTTCATTTAAATCTACTTCCCAAAAAAGTGGAAAATAATCGGAGAGACGAATCTTCCCAATTTTTCCGACAATGGAATTGGCTTTTCTAATTAATGCTGTTTATTTTTGAATCGGTATGTATTGAACCGGGAAATTGGAGATTTGGGCAATGTAATACGTGCACGGAAGCCAGAGCGACCGCCCGTGGATGATGACCCGAGAGGAGGTAAAAGCTGTGCTTGCGGAGCTTAGTGGTGACAAATGGATGATGGCCTCACTCATGTATGGTGCAGGGCTGCGGTTATCGGAGTGTTTAAGATAGCGAGTGAAAGACATCGAATATTCGCGGAATGAAATCATGGTACGCGACGGTAAAGGTGCCAAAGACCGGTTAACGATGCTGCCCGGGTCGATAAAAAAACCCCTGCGAGACCACTTGAATAAGACAAAGAAGATTCACGAACAGGATATGGCCGAAGGTTGGGGGCGTGTACAGATTCCAACAGCCCTTGACCGCAAGTACCCAAATGCACCTGCAGAATGGCAATGGGTTTTTCCACAGGCAAACAGGTGGACAAATAAGAAAACCGGGGAGCAGGGGCGGCATCATGTTAATGAGTCATTAGTTCAACGGGCAATAAAAGATGCCGTATCCAATTCCGGTCTTACAAAAAGGGCAACCTGTCATACGTTTCAGCATTCTTTTGCCACACATCTGTTAGAGGGCGGATACGACATCCGAACGGTTCAGGAGCTTTTGGGACACAAGGATATAAAAACCACAATGGTGTACACAATGTATTGAATCGTGGACCTTACGGGGTTCGTAGCCCGATGGATGAACTTTGAATAATCCAGGGGTTTTATGCGGATCCGTATAAAATCCATTTATAATAAGCTAATTATGACAGGTTGTTGGTTTTCAAAGATTTAAGGTGATAAAACATAACGCATTATTTGTATATTATGTGTACTACTAATCAAAATTCTGGGTATTATTTGGATCAGCATAGACAATGTTGGGCGGATTCTGTTAAAGCCTGCGGAGGTGATAGATCATGAAGGTATTTCTAACTGGTGGCACTGGTTTTATAGGTCAACTACTAACCCAAGCTCTTGTTCAGCGCGGCTGGGAAGTTATTGCCTTGGTTCGGAAGCCAGATAGTAACGAAGCGAAATCAATTCAAGCCATGGGGGCTACACTAATCCAAGGTGACATTACTGATCGCGAGTCCATGCGCGAAGGCATGAGTGGTACTGACGCCGTGATACACAATGCAGCCTGGTACGAGTTCGGGGTTTCCAAATCCGCACGTGACAAAATGCAAGCGATCAATGTGCAGGGCACAGAAAATACGCTTCGGTTGGCTGTTGAGTTAGGCATTCAAAAGATAGTTTATACATCCACGATCTTGGCCTTTGGCGACACCGGTGATGTAGTAGCGGACGAGAGGTTCCAGCGTCGTGTCCCGCCGCAAAGTTCCTATGAGAAGACTAAGACAGAAGCGCACGAATTCGCCAAGAAACTTCAGCAAGATGGTGCGCCAATCGTCATTGCATGTCCGGCGGGTGTCATAGGGCCGGGCGATCACACGGGTCTAGGCTACATGGCTCGCATGTACGTGCGTGGCTTACTTCCACCGGTACTCTTTGCAGCGAATGGTCTGCGCGCTCACGTTCATGTGGATGATGTTGTCGAAGGAATTGTAGGTTGCGTCGAGCATGGTCAGAGTGGCGAAACCTATATATTGAGCAACGGCAATATGCAGCACCGGGACATGTTCGATTTGTGGAAACAAACACCGGGCGGTTTCAAGACGACACTGTTCTGGATGCCAAAACCGATGGCCATGCTATTCAACCGCGTATGTGAACCCATCGAACGGGTTTTAGGCTTACCCATCGTGTTTGGCCAGGAATTCGCGCTGGCTGCTTTTTCCAGTTTCCAGTTCTCAGCGGCTAAAGCAGAGCGTGAGTTAGGGATACGATTTCGTAGCGTGGAACAAGCCTGGCTTGACACGTTGGAAGCTGAACGCACCATTTCACGATATCGTAAAAGCTAGACAAAAACTCTTCAGCGGGTAAATTTCTGAAAAAAAGAGCAGAAAATTTTTAATTGTCTGATCCCTGATAGCTCAGCTGCTTAGAGTACCTTTCCCAATTCTTGGGAATGATTCATGTCTTCCAATTGACATCATTCAGCCCTTTTCCCATACACAGCAATCCAATCCAGCCTGGACGAAGCCGGAGTACCTCCTCCGGACATCAAGTCCGTTACGCCAACTTTTTTTACCACACTTAAGTCGGGTTGATCTATCCTTGCGCCCTCTGTGATACCATCCATGTTTAGCTTTCTCCAAGTTATTTTATTCAATAGAAATTCAGATTCTTCCCAATCTTCCGTATAACCGGATCCCTCTTCACTCACTATCCAAGTTCCATCGGACAGTTCCAAAAGTACCCGAAGCACCCTAAACCCCGTCTGCCTGCTGAGCCATTTAACAGTCCCTTCTCCACTCAGGTCCAAATTAAAATCACCATGGGAAAGCGCCATGGCCCAGTTTCCCTCACATAATCCAGACCATACATAATAGGGATCATTCGGTATTTCAGGATGGTTGCTTTTTTTAAGATGATCTTTGGCGGCACCATACAGGTGAAGAATCAGATCTCTTTGACTTAGATGATCCTGGTTTACGGGTATTTCCGCGGGAGATTCTTTCCAGTCTTCTCTAAACAGCAACTTCTCCTCCTGTTGAGCCAAACAAATTCTTGAGCAATAAAAGACTGAAAAGAAGGAAATTGCGCAAAATAGGGTGATTTTTTTCATGGGTCTATCGATAGTATTGGCTGAATGTTCTTAAATTATTTATTCTTTTCAAGCTACAATATATTATTTCTACCTGAAATTGTAGCTCCTCAGGTGCTGTATTATAAAATTCACATTACAGATCTCCTCTTATACCGCCACTATAAATTCAAAATCTACTTTTCAACGCTAAAATCGGAAATAGTACCGGATAAACGCCTGGTAGAGAATTATTATGGAATTAAAAATACGTGAAGTAAAGACCCCAGCTTTAAACCGGGGACTTTTTTTGAAATGACAGTATTTTGTCAAGAGACTAAACTTAATTTTTCTTTTCCTTCCTTTTACTTGGCAGGCACCCAAAGCACCGCATCCGCCACTACTACCCCATCTGCCCCCTGATTGGTGACGGTGACGTGGGAATCCTTGCCCGGGCTAAGCGCGTATGTACCTATGGACACCCACTCCCCTGAGGTTTGCCCTTCTACACGGATATCAGATTCCTTGATGGTAACGGTTCTTTCGGTTTTTCCATCCGAAACCAAAACCTGGGTTTGCTGCGTTTCATCGGCTGTACGGGAAAAATAGACCAATACCTCGTACTCTCCTGCATCCTGAATGCTGGGAAGGTACTTTACGGATGCAGGCTGCTGATCTTTGGAAAGATCCCTTAAGAAACTTGGCCCATATCCTCCTCGGGTTACCCGCTCCCAATCGCCTTGGATCTCAACTCCGTCATCATCATTGTCCACCAATATTTCCGCCGTGCTTCCGTCTGCAAGTGGGTTTTCCTTTAACTCCTGTTGTAACGCACCCACATCAATATCCTGTACGGCCAAGTCCCCATCGATTGCCATACTTGCCGCAACGGCTGACGATTGACCCAGTACCATAAAGACAGGCTCCATCCGGATGGAGCCAAAAGCGATATGGGTAGCAGATAATGCCGCCGGAACAAACAAATTCTGTACTTCTGTTCTTTTGGGAATAAGGGAACGATAAGCAATAGGGTAAGGTCCAAATCCGCCAATTTCTACGTTTCCTTCATTCTTTACCATCTTCTTCCCATCTTTCTCGATTACAATGCGCTGTATATTATGTGAATCCATGGTATACGCAGCCATTCCAACCCCGTCTTCCACCACTTCATCTCCTACACAGTTTGCCTCTGTCATTACATATTCACCTACCATACGGCGAACTTCACGCACGTATAGTTGCGGCGACCAGTTGTCTGTATCCGTATACTCGTCCTTCGGGTAACCCCACTCCTGAATAGCGGATTGAAGCTCTTGAGGTACACGCGGGTCTGTCTTGTAGAAGTAGAGCAGGGACTTAGTGTAATGGGTGTGGGCATCGATAATTTCCTGCCGCTCTTCATAGCTTCCTTCTGGGTAATTATAGTTCATACCTATCATGTCGGTAGAAAAACCACCCCGGTTGTTGATGTCGGTCTTGTTGTTTGGCATGCGGCTCCAGATAAAATAGTTTCCCAAACTTGTTCTGTCCGGCTGGGCTTCAAACAAGCGTACAAGCAGGTCAAACATGGATGGATCATAGTCTTCGGGTTTTGTAATCTCTATGCGGTTAGCCGGATCATTGGTCAGGCAAATCCGGTAGTTATACGCCTGGATTTTATCGTCTCCAGTGCCATCTGACTCCAGTTCCCCGTCACTAATTCCCCAAAGAAGGCCACTGGATGGATCACCTGGAACCACATAAGGATCAATCCCATCCGGAAACTGATGCCCCGTCATAAGCTGTACTCCATTATAAGTTTCTCCATATTGGGAATTGGGCTCCCTGCCAATGGCGTAGGAGACTCCGGCTTTAGCCATCAAATCACCTTCATAGGTGGCGTCAATAAAAACTTTACCCCCTACTTTCTGGTTACTATCCGACTGCGGATTAAATGAATTCTCGAGTTCGATATGTTGAATTCTGCCATCGGATTTCTCGACACCGACAATTCTCAATCCGTATTGAACTTCAATACCTGCTTTGTCCAGGTATTCCTGAAAGGTTTTCTTTGCCACACTGGGCTCAAAAATCCACTGTTCAAATTTCCCGTAGTGATCCCCCAATCTCCGGTAAAAATCACGGGACAAACCCGTAACGGCAAATTTATTCCCAATATCAGTATATCCCAGCCCTCCGGTAGTCAAGCCACCTAAATGGTTGGTGGGTTCAATTAGCAAAACCGATTTGCCCATAGTTTTGGCCGTGTAGGCTGCTATCACTCCCGCAGAATTGGCTCCATAGACAACCACATCAAAAGTTGGAGGATCCTCTTTTTGACTGCAGGAAAATGAGAGAAAAGCAAGCACACAAAATAATTTCAAGATGTTCATAGTTTCAGCTTTTTATTGATTTTTTGTAAATAGCAACAGGCGTAGGTCCATAACTTGGTTTCCGGGAATGTCAAGTGCCTTCATTGTGAGCGAAGTTCTTCCTCGTGATAATTTAATAGTGCCCAAGGTCATCGGTTTAAAATCCTTCACATAGGATTCTTGCCGTTCCACCCGGTCGTTTTCCATACCCCGAATGGGTGGGTCATGGGGGTGCTCTATCCGGAATTCCAAGCTGGATGTACCGATTTCCAAAAGCACTTCGGCTCCTACATCGCTGTCCGCACAAGTGTAGTAGGCTTCGACCAAATATTCTCCCTCCCCAAGTACCTCAACATCCCAAGTTATACTGTCCGTTGTACTTGTCCAGTCAGTGAAGTAAGAGTCATTGGGGAAACGGTTGGAACGTTGGATATTACCATGAGGTATTCCATCCCTGGCCGGAAGTTGGGTATAAATCACATCCGGGTGTGCAAGAACGAAAGGGCGTTCTGTGTCATCCCTTTCCAATGCCATTTCCTCTTCCCAAGCTGTTTTCGCACCCAAAAGTTGCTTTGCCTCAGTTGGGTATTTTTCATTAACCGCTTTTGTCTGTGATGGATCGGATACCATATGAAAAAGGTTCCCATCTTTGTCGAGACGGAAGTCCTGCGTCCTGACGCCGGTGTTGCCATTCCAGTGGCTAAAGATCATCCGGTCCTCCCAGGCTAGCTCGCCCTCCAAAATAAGTGGAGCCAAACTTTTCCCATCCAAGGGTTTAGTAGACAAAGGAGTAATTCCAGTCAGATCAACCAGGGTAGGCAACAAATCAATGGATCCGGCAATCTGAGAAATTTCCCTGCCTTCAGAAAGTGTTCCTTTCCATTGGATAAAAAAGGGGGTTCGCACCCCACCCTCGTCAGTAGATCCTTTTCGGCCTTTCATTCCGCCATTCCAGCGGAAACTGTTTGGTCCGTTGTCACTGAGGTAAATGATTATAGTATTCTCCTCCAAATCCAACTCCTCAATTTTTTCGATTAGCCTACCCACATTCCAGTCAATATTTTCACACATAGCCAAGGCAGCCTTAGTAAAAGTGATGTCCTCACCCCTCTCGGAGGACAGAGTCCTAGTCAAGTCCTTATCTTGAAATCTATCCCACCATCGGTCGGGTACTTGCATCGGAGAATGCGGCGTATTTAATGGAAGGTATAGCAAAAAGGGGTGATTTTGATTTTGCTCAATAAATCCCATTGCCCTCTCCGTTAAATCATCCACCAAGAATCCGTTCCCCCTGACCAGTTGGCCGTTATGTTCCAGCATGGGGCTGAAATAATCCCCCCAGT
>DATHWC010000260.1:0-8263 GCA_035460985.1 Lunatimonas sp. | reverse complement strand
AGATGAGTTTATATTCAACGTATTTCTAAACAAATCCGCATTGGGGATGATGCCCCTGTTGCGCATATTGCCATAGGAGATCCGATAATTCATGGAATTGGTACTGTTGGATACAGAAAAACCGTTGGTGGTCGTAATACCAGTCTGCATGAAGTTCTGCACATTATTGGGATGGGAGACCAACTCCATCGGTATTGGCCTACCGTTTTCATCCAAAGGGCTGTTCCACTGGGGGCTCATATAGCCTCTGTCCAATTCTGCTCCAAAGGCTGCATTTACGTTTTCCTGCACCAAGGCACCAAAGGGATTGGATAATGGGGTACCGCTGATATCCGGCGGGATAGCTGAGAACTGGCCCGAACCAAACCGGCTATGCCATTTCAAATATTTAAAAGGAACATCAAAAACGGTATTGGAAGATACGGTGACAGTCATCCTGTCAACTTTGCCACTTTTGGTAGTGATTAATACTACTCCGTTACCTGCCCGGGATCCGTAAAGTGCCGCAGCACTGGGACCCTTTAAGATGGTAATTTCCGCAATATCATCCGGGTTAATTCCGGAGATGGCATTTCCATAATCTACCCGGTTGTCACTGCCGATCGAAGATACGTTATTTAAGGTGTTAGCAATTGGCACTCCATCAACAACAAAAAGTGGCTGATTGTCGGAGCTCAACGAGGTAGCTCCACGGATTACCATACTTACCGAAGAACCTGTTCCCCCGGTGCTGCTTATCGTAGCTCCGGCTACTTTGCCTGCCATTGCGTTAAGAAAACTTTCCTGAGCTACCCGTGTCATTTCCTCGCCTCCGACCCGCTCAATAGAATATCCAAGGGAAATTTCTTCCCGACGGATACCCAAGGCAGTAACCACTACCTCTCCCAGCGCTGAATCATCAGGAGATATCTCAACGCTAATCACGGACCTGGTTCCTACACTTATCTCCTGGGATTTAAACCCTATATAAGAAAAAATGAGCACCGCATTTTCATCCGGCACATCCAAGGCGTAATCACCATTTACATTGGTGGCCGTACCCACTTGCGTACCCTTGACCAAAACGTTGACGCCGGGAACTCCAAGCCCGTCTTCTGAAGAGGTGACATTTCCAGTTACCCTTCGACTTTGGGCCATGGTGTCCGTGATACAGAAGATCATCAATACCGCAAAAAGCAACACATAGGTCGGCTTGTTTGCTAAAGTAGAATATTTCCCCATAGATTTGGTTTTATAAAATTTAACATTTGATTTAAAGAGAATACTTGAAAACAAAATAATCATACCACTAAAAACTGATAAATATTTTGATTTTTATTCCCAATTAGCCTAATTTAGTCCTAATTGAGGTCAATAGTAGATTTACTTATTGTTAAGGATTTAATACCAAAATGTTATTTGGAAAAAATATTTCTTAAAAAACACAGAATAAACATACAATATCTGCAATTTTCGTCTTAATATTACCGTTGTGTTATCGCCATTTTTTTAAATAAAGCTGAAAAAGGAAATCGAAAACCTCGTTTGCACAATAGAAAGTTCCTCTATTAAAAGGTTGCTCAACATCTTGGGGATTTTGAAGTAAAATTCAAAAAAGATTAAGGGTCAGCCAATTAGTAGCAAAATCAGCAATGAACAAGAGCTTCAAAGCCCATACCTTGCTTTAGTGTCGTCTATGATTCGAAGGTATCTATTTAATTTCGGCCCTGGCAAAAAGCGATAAACAAAGTTAAGCCTATAGTTGCCCGTCATAAATGCTGGAGCTACCTGATCCACGGATGGAAGGTTTATCGTGTTAAGTACATAATTCGCATTTACGGACCATCTTTCGGAATTATACCCCGCAAAAACGCGGGAAAACAGGTTTGGATTTACTCCCCATTGGGTCACATTACGCCCGAACTTATCCAATGTGGAATATCCGAAGGCCAGGTTGGTGGAAAGTGAGCCCGTTAGAAAAAAATGCTTCTTAATTACAAGCGTTGCCGCATATCCTACATTTGGGCCAAATTCGAAAAAACGAATCCGTTTAAATCTATCATCGAAGGAATTAAGCAAGGCCGTGGGAACTATCCCAAATTCGTTTATGGCTTGCCCTCCATACATTTCAAAACCCAATAAAAAGGTCGACCCGGACCTTTGCTGCAATTCATGCTGCAAAAAGGCCGCACGGAAAGAGAATTTTTCCGGATTAAACAGATATTGAACCGAAGCACCAATTTTACGGGTCCGCATGTCTGGAAAAGTAAGGTACTTGTCACCCGACAATGAAAGTGGCCCAGGCATGGGGATGTAGAAACCCTTGTGAAACTGTCCAAAGAAGTCGATAACGAAATTTTTGGGGTACAGATGGGCTTGGAGGTCCAGAAATTTGCCATCTCCCCGGCCTCTGTCCGGATTCAAAAAACCGAACCCGTAAGCGAGGTTAAGGGTGATATTTTGATAGGTTGCGCCTATGCCCAAGTTCAATGTGGTGTTTGGCAAATAGTTAAGGTCATACGCACCTGATCTTTCCTTAAGTCTTACTGACGTGTACTTTCTTGAAAAATAAAATCGAGTAGTCAACTGCTCCGGAAAGCTGATATAATAGGCACTATCAGCAGCATCCTGCGCACTGGACTCAAACGTATTGAAGAAGGATATAATTAGTAGAAAATGGGGAAAAATTCTTTTCATCAATGTACAATTTAACGACTAATTCATTAAGAACAACAAACTACCTACGCAACAATTAACAGCATTCTTTCATGAATTAAAGTACTAGGAGGTAAAAAAAATTAATTGAATATTTCCTCCCACCAAAATCTTGTAAAAATAAAAAGCAGAAAAAGTTGCTTAATCACCCAAGACAAATGTACGAATATTTTTCCTTACAATACAAAAAGATTTTCCGGATATTTTTCGATTAATTAGAGAAATAGTTACAATTACTAGCTTGAAAATATTGTAAAATTATCTTCACGTCTACTAATTTTTATTAAAAGTTTGGTGGCTTTTTACAAAAAAGAAAATCTTAGGAGTCTGATATAAGTCGATTTCAATAAAAAGACTGATGACTCCGGCATTTGCGATTAATTGTTAATAATTGGTATATGGTTTCTAAATATTATTGGATTATCTTCAAACAATACTTATTTCGTTCTTTTCAACTAATTCTTGCAAACAGCATTAAAATGGAATTTCTAAACTTGTAAATTCCTCTCGATTCGCACCCTTAATGGAAATGTTCATCACCTTTTCTGCCCAATCAACCGATAATAAACCGTAGTGCAATTCAGCGACATGGTCACCCGCAATCCTGTATCTATTGGGTTCCGGTCTCCATTCTTTCCACGTATGTGTCAGGCCACTCGAAGTCACCTCGTAAATGTCCTGGCCATTAGGTAAAGTAGTCTTTGCAATCTCTGCAATATGCCGATCGCCACTCAAAATCACGGGGGAATTAATTCCGGAATCTGCAATGAGATTCATAAGCCGCTCTCTTTCATTAGGGAAATTTGCCCATTTTTCAAATGCATGCTCATCAGCAATGAACTGTATACCCGATGCGATGATATTAATAGCGGCATCAGTGCTAATAAGTTCAGTTTCCAACCAAGTCCATTGTTCTTCCCCCAAGACCGTTCCCTCCAAATTCGGAATATAAGAACCGTCTACCTTCAACAATGTATCTCTATGATATCTAGCATCAAGCAGATAAATGTTTACTTTTTGATCCCCTTCGCCAAAGGTGTAGGCTGCATAAGCCCCTTTCCGATTTCTCCGGTCTGAATTTTCAGGCTCATCGAGAAAATCCAGCATCAGTTGCTGACTATCTCCCTTCTGCGCATAATTTACACCACCGTCATTGATACCATAATCATGGTCATCCCAAATTCCGATAACTTTCATATTCTGCCGGATTTTCACGTAATCCTCCTGATTGTATTGAAGTTCATACTTCGATTCTAACAGATCCATGTCGGGGGTATCTCCATAGACATTATCACCTAGCCAAATCCATAAATCGGGTTCTTCCTCCAAGATCGGCTTCCAAAGCGGTTGGGGAAGATTATGTTTGTTGCAGGAGCCAAAGGCAATGGTGCTAAAATTGGCAGATTGGCGGACTTCGCTATCTTCTATCTTTTTTGTATCGCATGATAGAATGCAAGATAAATAGAGAAGAGCGGCGAAAACGGTTGTTTCTTTTTTCATAGCTAGTAGATATTTTTTGCAATAATACCCAAATAAAAACGAGAAAAACACCAGATCTTTAATACTTAACAGATACTAAATCTTCCAGAAGAAAATTTTCCTTACAATTAAGGAGGTTTTTAAACTAAACTCCTGATTTAAATTTGCGAAAAAAATCATATACCCCTATAAAAAAGAAAAAGCCCGCAGAGAACTCACTCCGATGGCTTATTCAACTTTAAACTCGATGTCCTTTTTTTGATGTGCCTTAATATGATTCTTCACCTATTTCACTTCAATAACTCAACCTTAAGTAACTCCGAGTTTAAAAGTACAAATTCTAACGATAATTTCAAACAATTTTACCGCTATTTTTGAACACAATTTTACCTGTTTTTTGTATCGCATTTATAAAGCCATTTGGGATGGAGATCTCTTTTTCTAATTCTGAGGGAGAATAAATTAACACATCTGTTTTTAATGCAAATTGACTTGCGTAGCTACGGATTCTTGAAATTGCTTCCTTTTTATTAATTTCATTTTCAACGATAACCAATAAATCAATATCACTAAAAACATCGGCTGACCCATTGACCATAGAACCAAATAGCACAACCTCTTCGGGTTCCGTGGTGTAGACAACATAGCGTACCAAATTGTCAAGTGTTTTGTTCAAATTCATCTTAACTTCCCAAATGAATTAGCAGGAATACATTCTCGATATTTTCAGATTCGAGAGATCTGAAATCAGCCGCAGCAGCGGTTTTTATTTTTAAAGAAACATTTCCCAGAGCATTTGCGGATACATCCTTTGCCACATGCGGTATGGAATCATAGGCTGGATTTGCATCAATCGGAATATCATTCATTATGGCAGCGCTGGTCACCTTGAGGTTGGCTACGTAATCGGGTGCGGTTTCATCCCGACTTTCAACAAAAACTTCTACCCTCTTAATTTGAATCGCATTCAATTTGCCACGTATAAAGAAGGGATAATGCTCCGGCTTGATATGAATGATTAGTTCTTGGTCGGCAATACCAATAGGGTTTAGAAACTTATGCCACTCCGTAGAAAATTCGTGCTTAAGGCTGATTAACTTCGCGGTTTCATTAGGCATCCTGTCCTGTACATCCGCATTGGCCGCGGTAGTAAGCTGTCCTCCCCCATTCCTGGAGGTATAGTTTATATGCAAAATAACATCGGATAATGAACCAAAATCGAAATAATTATTTTCCTTCGGCATGTTTATTTGCCACTCGCTGATAACCCCTGCTCCCTCAAAGGGCAAATATCGTTCATCATTAAAGTTCAATTCAAACATACCGCTGTCATTTTGGGCATGGCTGGTTGCAATGGACGAAATGGCACCGAACATGGTTTTAAAGCGGATATCGTTTTCATCTACTTTAGCGTACCCACCCCCATTAAGTGTGGCATCCATTCGGGTCTCATTTCTTAATAGGGATAAGGTACAATTTACGCTTGTGTATGGGCCGACAATGCAGGGAATACTTAAGGATACATTTTTTATCCGGCGCATATAGTGACCCGGATAATCCATATTGAATAACCATTCTGGTAATGAAACGGTGCATTGGCCCGTTTCTTTCAATGTGATTAGACTTAAAGGTGTGATCTGGGCTAATGAAATATTCTTTGTAATTTCAAATTCACGTTTGTTTTGATTTATGTACTCGGCCTCCAATCTCCGCAAATCATTCATAAGCTTATCACCGGACAGCAATCCTTTTTTAAGACTATCCCAATACCCGAACTGGATAATGTTGGAATCGGAGATTCCCAATTCAAAGCTGTAGCATTTTTCTGCTTTTTTTGCCATATCAAAAGCCAGTTGATAGGCTTGGAAATAGACGGTTGAAATTTGTGTCACCATCCAACTATACAATTGGTCGTTGGTGTACTTATTCCGCATATAATCATCTACCGCTTTTGTATTTTCAATTTGAATTTCATGGTTTTCCAATTCTATTTCTGCTATGGATTGCCTTATTTCCGCCGAATTGATTTGAAATTGAATTTGATCTATTTCTTTAACAGCTAATCTGCCCTGGAAATCCCAGTCATCTTTTCTTCTTTGGTATGAACCTACCGAAGAAGAAATTGCCGCTCCCTTATCCAGCGCAGTTGCTATGGACCTAATAGTCTGCACGCCCATCTCGGCTGCACTACCTATGGTGGTACCACCAATAGTGGCATTCACCGTTGGGGTTCCTCCAAATCCCGACGCCCCGGCTAAAAAGTTGGGAATTAGCTTTAGTCCTCCTGAAATAATATACCCCGTAGCAATTGCCGCATCAAGCGCCGTTGAAATACTTGACAAGGTCATAGATACGGTTTCTGCGGCATTCATAAATTCTCTTTCTTCATAGTAGCTCTTCTTCTCTTCTGCTGATTCCTTGGCTTTATTCAATCCCCCAATCGCTTCCAGCGCTTCATCAATTTGTTTTTTTCTAACCTGCTTTACTGCTTCAAGCAATTGGATTTCGTGTTGCGAGCGGAGTAAGGACAATACCTCAGCATCTTTTTTCTCTAAGGCACTCGACAATTTTTCTCCAAGACCTCTAACCTCATTGCAAAAATCTATCGCCTTTTGTACAACGACTTTGAAACGGTAGAAGGGAGTGGGTGCAGCGAGGTCGTTTAATACACTGCCTAAATCAATACCCGCTGCCGCAGCCTTCACCAATATTGCCGGATCTATGGGCGGCTCGAACAAAGGAAGTTGTCGCACGATACCGGATATATTCATACAGTTTCGTATCTTAAACAGTCGGTCTTCCACAGTATCCCAGTATTTGGCAATGAATTCATTATTTGGAATACAGAAATAAAACATATCCAATTTTGGAATAGGATCTGATCCGGTCGAAGTCGGAACGACCGTGATGGGAAGTAAGGTGTCTTCCACCATAACATCTATGCGTGCATTGCCAAAATCATCTAATTTAGTTTCTAATTCTTCGAAGGTAAATTCTTCATGCTTTACAGTAGGTACTTTCTGAGGCCGTTCGCCCAATATTTCATACGCCAGCATGTACAAAAGTGACGCTTCATTGATGGATTCTATGGTGTCTCTCTTGAATAACATGTCCCCCCAAGCTATTAAATTGTCAAGGTATTTCATCACCACGTTTTTCTGGTACGCTACCGGCCTATAACGGGATATTACATGGGGATTAAAGGGATTATTTCGCCATGCTTTTAATTGTTCACTGTTTTCATTCAGGTGAAGATTTGAGAGAATGGATTCAATACGCTGTTTTCGATAATCAGTTGAATTGTACTGATAGAAAGGTTTGGTGACCCAGTACCGTTGTGGACTTATTGTGCCTTCAATATTCGTTGGATTGAAGATGTAATGGAACCAAGTCATTGCATCTTCAAATTTTTGATTTTGCATTAACCTACAAGCCACCATTAATGGAGCATGGAAAAACAACTCCCAATTGTAAATGGAATATGCCCCGCCAAATGAGAAATCAACACTATCGGCCTGAGCAGTGCTGTCGGCAAGGGTAGAGGTAGTGGGTGAATAGGAACCAAAGTTAAACGTGTTTTTGGGACTAAAGGCCTGAGGGTTGATTTGAATAGAACGATTTAACAGGCCATCTATTCCACCACGGTTAAATTCCCTAATAAATAACATCGTGTATGGATGATAGAATGGCAAGAAGCGATACCTTCTATTATGGCCTATTACCTGACCATAATTATTCAACCTGGCCTCCCACTCCGGTTTTACAAAAAATGCTCTTTGATTATCCTGATAAAATAATGGATGATCATTTGCCATGGTGTTAAGCTGTATTTCTTGTTGGGTAATAACCAACTCGAACGGGCTTGTGGCGTTGGTTAATAACGTTGGTGAACTTTCGTTCTCCAAAATTCTTAAATTTGAATTATTTGGAGAATTGACTTTGTTGTTTGTCAGCAGGTTGTTGGAAAAGTGCATACCTCCCGGTAGGCGCAAGCGTGGACCAAACTCTATAGGTTGCAATTCTTTTATAGCCTTTCCGCTTTCACCAAAATTATTATGTACATAGTCATAGGAATCTTCCACCCAAATGA
>DATHWC010000259.1:0-28534 GCA_035460985.1 Lunatimonas sp. | reverse complement strand
CAAGTTCCGGTGGAGCAAGCAAATCCGTCTGTGTTTGGGCCAATGAATTGCGGGTAACAGATTTCAACAAATCCTCAGGTTGGGCGGCAAATGCCCGGCTCAACGCACAGATTGCTGATGTAGCTGTAATTTCCTCATCAATTCGCCACAACACCTTTGGGTTTGGAGGATTGGAGACAAGGTTGTCCGAAAGAGCAAGAGAATCCACTACCCAGTACGATGTGTCCGCTAATGTCAATGTGGATAAAATTTTGCCTAAGGGATTGGGATTAAGTATCCCCGTTTATATGAGTATAGAGAATTCCAGCACACGCCCCGAATTCGACCCATTAAATCCTGATGTCCCTTTTGAGGTAGCTTTGCAGAAATTCAATACAGGAGCCGAACGCGATAATTACAGAGACTTAGTCCTAGATCAATCCAGCCGGCGTAACTTTAGCGTGAACAATCTCCGGAAAATCCGAAAACAGGAAAAAGAGACCAACCGGGTGTATGATTTGGAAAACTTCGCACTCTCTTACGCCTTCGGATCAGTCAAACAAAGTAATATTCAATTGGCGGATTACACCTTTGAGACATACCGAGGAAGTGCTGCCTATAGTTTTCAACCCGACCCGTTAGAAGTAGAACCATTTAAAAATGTCGGGTTCTTGGATGGTAAATACTTTCAGCTGGTCAAAGATCTAAATTTCAATTTTGCTCCTTCGCTCGTATCCGCACGTATTGATCTGGACCGGAGATTTATGCGCACACAAAACCGGAATGACCAATTAACGACGGTAGGCGTGGAACCATTGTTTCAAAAAAGCTTCTATATTAATCGCTTCTATAGTGTAAATTGGGATTTAACCCAAAACTTATCGGTGGATTTCAGCTCAAGCGTGAACGCCATCGTTGATGAACCGGAAGGGGATTTGGATACGGAGGCGAAGTTAGATTCACTTAGAGCCAATATCAGGTCATTGGGTAGAACCACAAATTACACCCATCAGGGCGTGGTTAATTACTCGGTACCCTTGGATAAGATCCCATTGACAGATTGGATCAAAGTAGATGCCCGCTATGAAGTAAGCTATGGGTGGTTGACTGGAGCGTTGGGACAGAGGGACACCCTGGGAAATGTAATTCAGAATACCCGGGACAGATCTGTAAACGGTAAATTAGATTTTATTCGTCTCTATAATAAGAATAAGCGCTTAAATGCGCTGAACGCACCAAAACGTCCGACGATTCCGGGGCGACCACAAGCCCAGCCTCAACCGGGGGCTGAGGAAGATAGACAGCCCAACACGGAGGGAGCCGTTTCTAATATCCTCCGTTTTTTGATGATGATCAAAGAAGTGAACTTCAGATATCAAGTGACTCAGGGGACATTCTTGCCGGGATATTTGGAAAATTCAGGTTTGCTGGGAATGGACCGAAGCTTCATGAACCCTGGCCTCGACTTTATTCTTGGAAGCCAAAATGATCAGATTAGATTTGATCTGGCAAACCGTGGAATGTTGGCAGCGAGCACGCAATTAACCCAAAGCTTTAGGCAAAATCGGGTAGATAATTTACAGATATCTTCATTGGTTGAACCTATAAAGGACTTTAGGATTACATTGAGCGTAACAAAGCGGGAAAACGGTGAATACAGCGAGATTTTCAGACGGAGCAGTCCAGGTTCTGAAAACTATACATCCGTCAATCCAAATCGGATAGGGTCATATGAAATAAGTTATAATATGATTCGTACTATTTCTGCCAGAGATGACTCGCAGAATAACTCTCCCTTATTCCAGAATTTTGAGAATTACCGTCAAATTATCCAAAGCAGACTGGAAACAAGCAATCCCGGAGGTGCTTACAACATCAATGGACAGGATGTTCTCATTCCTGCCTTCTTAGCTGCCTATTCAGGGCAAGCACCTGGGGAAGTTTCTCTAAACCCGTTTCCGCGAATTCCTCTTCCTAACTGGCGGCTTGAATACAGGGGACTGTCCAAGTTGCCTGCGTTGCAGGAATATTTTTCTTCCATAAACCTGACCCATCAATATACCTCCCGATATACCATTAGTAATTTTTCAAATTCACTACTTTATCAGAACGGTTTGGAATTGTATAACAGGCTGCAACAGATCCCAAATGCAAGCTTGACGGATGAATTTGGTTCATATATCCCTATCTTTATTTTAAACGATGTAGTTGTTGAAGAAAGGTTTTCTCCATTAATTGGGGTTGATCTCCTAACCAAGGACCGCATGAATATCAGTTTTGAATACAATACCGAAAGAAACATTGGCCTTAATTTTTCGAATGCACAAGTTACGGAACGAAAAAGTCAGGATTTCAGGTTTGATTTGGGATATACCAAAGCAGGAGTAAAAGTACCTTTTAAGATTCAGGGCAGGCAGCAAGTACTCAGCAATGACCTGACTATACGCATATCAACACGCATTGTCGATACACATACCATACAGCGAAAAATAGAGGAAATAAATACCCTTACCAACGGAAACCTGAATGTACAACTGCGGCCAAGCATCGGATACGTCGTCAATCAAAAATTAAACGTTCAGTTTTATTTTGACCGAACCATAAACGATCCGAAGGTTTCTACCGCATTTAGAAGAAGTTCTACCGCATTTGGTGGGCAGTTAACATTTAATTTAAGTCAATAATTTTATCAATCAGGTAAACCATGTATTTTTGATCAACCAATATAACAACTATGAATTTTCCAGAAGAACTAAAGTACACTAAGGACCACGAATGGGTTAAATTTGATGGAGACATTGCCACAATCGGCATTACTGAATTTGCCCAAAAAGAATTAGGTGATATTGTCTACATTGAAGTAGAGACCGTAGGCGAATCCTTTGACAAAGGAGAAGTATTTGGAACCGTAGAGGCAGTAAAGACAGTGTCAGACCTATTTATGCCTGTAAGCGGGGAAATAATTGAACTAAACGGGGCGTTAGAAGCATCTCCGGAATTGGTAAATGAGTCACCGTATGCAGAAGGCTGGATGATTAAAGTGAAGTTATCCGGAGAGCCACCGGCTGATTTAATGTCTCACGACGAGTATAGCGAACTTATCGGTCAAGCTTAATTCATGCTATACCGGATTGTTCCTGCCCTGATTTGGACTTTGGCAGTAGCTTATGCCATCTTATCTCCCGGAAATAACATTCCTGAATTACCTAAATTTCCCGGATATGATAAGGTAATTCACTTTACCCTTTTCTTCGGTATGGTCTTTTTGTGGAATAGAGTATGGATTGGAAATTATAGGAAGGAAAAAAAAATTAGAAAAATATCTCTTAATTATTTAGTTTTTGGAATCGTTTTCGCTATATTTACAGAGTTCTTACAAATGAATGTGCCAGGCAGGTCTTTTGATGTTTGGGATATAGTTGCAAATATATCTGGCGGAACTATAGGGACCATAATTTATGTTTATTTGACGAAGAAGCGAAGCAAGCTTGTATAAGTAAAATATTATCAGTAAAATTGTTACTTGCAATTACTTAATTTAACAACCATAAAAAAATAATCAATCATGGAAGCCAAAAAGACACCAAAAGCTGACTTGACTAAGAAAACAGGCATGTTCCTGAATCTTGGTTTGATGATTAGCGTTGGTCTTGTCCTATTTGCTTTTGAGTACAAATCATATGGAGATGGTTTGCTCAAAGATTTAGGCTCAATCAACGATGATTTTGAAGAATTGTTAGACATTCCGATTACGGAGCAGCCACCACCACCACCACCACCAATCGAGCAGCCTGAAATCAAAGAGATTCCTGATGAAGTAGAAATCGAGGAGAAAATCGAGGTGAATTTTGATGTCGATGTGAAAGAAGAAACTGTCATCAAAGAGGTGGTTATCGCAGATGCCCCCGTAGTTGAGAAAGCAGATGAGATTTTCGACGTTGTGGAAAATATGCCAACCCCTCCAGGAGGAATGGAAGGATGGAATAAATACCTACAGAAAAACCTAAAGTATCCCACTCAGGCCCGTAGAATGGGTATCGAAGGTACAGTTTATGTAGTTTTCGTTGTGAATACAGATGGTTCTATCCAGGACGTTGATATCTTAAGAGGTATCGGTGGAGGATGCGATGAAGAAGCAATGAGGGTAGTAAGAGAAGCTCCAGCTTGGGAACCAGGTAGACAGCGTGGTAGGCCAGTAAGGGTTAAAATGAGACTACCAATTAGATTTAAACTTAGCTAGTAGTAACTATTGTAAGCTTTAAAAAAGAGCTATGGGAATCCATGGCTCTTTTTTTTTACACGAATTTGATTTTCAAAAAAACAGGGGTGCTTAAAAAGGAAAGTGTCCGTATTACGAATGAATATGCGGACTGGAATCCATCCAAAAACATTTCGGACTAAACTATTATCATCATGGCAAAAAATGTATTTGGGGAAACGTTAATCACGTGTAGTGAGGATCCCCTTACCGGGTTTTTCAGAACAGGGTGTTGCGAAACAGACGAACAAGACCTCGGCACCCATACTGTTTGTGCGATAATGACTGAGGAGTTTCTTTCTTTTAGTTTGAAGATGGGAAATGACTTATCCACTCCACGCCCTGAAATTCAATTTCCCGGACTTCGGGCAAATGACAGGTGGTGTTTATGCGCTAACCGTTGGATGCAGGCATACAATGCTGGTGTAGCACCACTCCTAATATTGGAAGCTACACACGAAAAAACGCTTGACTTTTTACCTCTTGAAGAACTTGTTAAATTTGCCTACACTACCCAACCCGGAGGCTAAAGTCACAAAATATTGAGCGCTTGTTCCTTGATTTTTTCCAACTCATCTTTCATCTGTATGACCAGTTGCTGGATGACTACATCATTGGCTTTGGAGCCAATCGTATTGATCTCACGGCCTAGTTCCTGGCTTATAAAACCTAACTTCTTGCCCTGCGACTCCCCAGAAAGCAATATTTTCTGAAAATAGTTAAGGTGAGTTTCTAGCCGAACGATTTCCTCGGTGATATCCAGCTTTTCGAAATAGTAGATAAGCTCCTGTTCAAACCTGTTTTGGTCAAAATCACGTTCTTCCAACCACTCTGAAAAATGATTTCTGATTTTATCTTTAATTTTTTGTTTTCTGCGGGGTTCTTCCTCTTTGATACGATCTAGACCTTCGGATATTATTTGAATATTTTCTCCAAATTTTTCCAGAAGAGCTGCTCCCTCGTCTTTCCGATATCCCATACACTTATCTACCGCCTCCAGCAAAACTTTCTTGGCCGCTTCCCATTCTTCAGGTTGCTGGGACTTCTCAGTAGTCGTTGTGGATACGCTGGGGGACTGAAGGGCTAATTTGACAAGATCTGGAATTGTCTCTCCCACTTGGTTGGCCAAAGACTTATATTTTTCGAAATACTTTTTAAAAAGAACTTCATTAATTTCAATCGGAAGATCGTCATAGGATTTGGTGCTAAAATCCAGCGTAAGGTTTACTTTACCCCTTTCGAGTCGCTCCGAAATCAAATTCCTTATTTCGATTTCCCTATCAGCAAACTGCCGGGGATACTTCAAGCTCAGATCCAGAAATTTGGAATTAAGTGTTTTTACTTCTGCGTGAATGATGTATGCATCATTTTCCAAATTGGCTACCCCATAGCCGGTCATCGATTTTATCATGTCGCAATATCAAAAATTATATCCTAAAGTCACATAAAACCTTGTCTTCTCTACCGAGTAGTTACGGATTGGTCTGGCCGCATCAAATTTGACATAATAATTTAGCAAAACAGTTCTCACACCGGCCCCATAACTTTGCAGCCAGGGGTTGTTGAAGTTGTTGAGAGTGATGACAAATGGCGATCCCTCCGTACGGATAACTTCCGTATTTTGATCATTTACGCGTTCCCAAGGAGCCGAATTGGTCCAAGAGGAACCGGCGTCATAAAAGCCCACCAACTGAAAATTCCGGATAAAATTGGAAGTAATATTGCCGCGGGAAAGGTATGCAAACAAGGGAATGCGCAACTCAGATGAAAAGGTTATGACATTGCTTCCTCTTATTTCGTCATAATTATAGCCCCTCAAGTCTACGAATTCCGCAAACAATAAGTTGGAATTCTCCACACCTGCTGCGTTTCGGACTGGGGAAACTTCAGGCCTATTGCTGGGCGGCTGGTGAAACTGGTTAAAGAGCCAGTTGTCCATTCCCCCAACCAGATATCTTTGTGGATTATTGCCAAAGAAGCTTCCTCCAAATACCCGAGTGGCCAACGTGATGTTTTTATGGATCTTTTGGTAGTTACGAAGGTCCAAAAAGAAGTTACTAAAGGAACGTTCAGAAGCGTTTAGTCCCTGGTAATGAACAAATCCAACTTTTCCCTTAAACCCTTGCTCCATATACAGACCCAGCAATCTTGTTTTATCAATGACCAGTTCAGCTTTACCTCCCGCATAGTTAACATCAAATCTGTTTTGACGGTCTACTTCTCCCCGTAAAACAGAATCCGGATTTAAATTAAAATATTGCGTTTTAGCTAAAAAAGGATGGATACTAAATCGGGTACTTACCGTTAAGGGGTAGGATATGCCCAGTTCAGTTTTGGTAAGGACATATTTTTGAAAGCTCAAGTCCCCTTCTTCTCTGGTTATTGACCTACGGTCGAACCTTCCGCGAAGGTCAACTCTACTTTTCAGATATTCATATTCAAAGAAAATATCACTCCCCGACCTAAAATCTAAGCTTGCCAAAATCCCTCCTCTAACCGAGTGATTGTCCAACAAATCATTCATCTTTCCGGTTAGGTTGATTGCAAAACCGCGTAAAGGATCCACGCCAAATGTTGTGTTAAGACTTGTGGTTGTGAATAATGGTGTGTATTCCGCAGGCCCTACGACCCGCTTCACCATGGTCTGTTGGCGAAAAGCGTCCAGAATATTACTCCTGCCTGTTGCCTGTTGCTGTTGTTGTGGACTTGCCTGCTGCATTTGCAATAGGGGGCTGGGGACGGTATCAAAGGTGTAATTGTCAGTATCAATACCACCTTCCCTTTCGAACCTCAGCCGATCCAAACTGATTGAGCCGGTCAACGGTGCTGTTGGAATCGTATCCTGGGCTATGAGTGCAGTTTCAGTACTCGGTGCAGTAGGAGCAACTTCCGGATCATCTGATCGTGCTGCCCCGCCTATTAACAGATTTTCCAAATCCACCCCGGTAATAGTAGTATCGGATTCAGTTGGTTGGGTAGTTGCGGCAGAAGGTGTCGTCGTAGTTGGTTGGGAAGGTTGTTGTGCCACTTCACCCATCATCATATCCTCCAAAGAGGTCCCAATCGTAACGGTGTCTTGGGCTTGTAATGTAGTTTCGCCAGGCCCATCTTCCTCTACTTCGTCACCGTCCTCCGTTTCCCGTTGAATTCTTCTAGCGGAAATTCGCTCATTCAACAGTTTTGCTTGCTGGATTTGAAGCCTTGGCGTACTGGGAGTGAACTGGTCGAGATTCGGAAACGTCTCCAAGACGAGCTTACTCTGGCTTCCATCCCTAATGGCATAGGCCCATTTATTCCCACTCAGCGTGTAGTCAAACGTTTCCAAACTTCTATTGAACGCAGAGACTTGACTACTGACCATATTTCCCAAACTAAATCGCATCACATTCATAATCCCACTTTGCTCACTCAGGTGTAGAACCGTGGTACTGTTAAGCCTTCTGGGCTGTATATTGATATGGTTGACGTTGGTAAGTTTGGTGAAAACCAGCGAATCTCCATATTCCAGCTGATAGAGGTTATAGTAATCAGGCAGGTTATTTACATCAATATTCCCTGTCAATAGGCTGTCAGGCAGGTCTGTCTTGTTGGAGGCATAAATAATGGTCGAATCATTCAAGAAAACAGGAGTCCTGTTGTCGAAGATATCATTTGTCAACCTTCTACCCTGTCCTCTCATATTTAGACTATAAATATCGGTACGTCCGTTGGTAATGGCGGACAATACCATCGTGTTACCATTGGGAGCAAAATTAAGATCCAATATTTGAGTAAGGTTCCTAAGGTAGATCTTATCTTGGCTACTGCCATCGATAGCCCTCATTCGGATCGTGGTCACCCCTCTGGTAAAACCTGCCAATACTAAGTTCAAAGTGTCCTTCCATGCAATAGCAGGGGTGGAAAAATCGGCCCGTTGATCATACGAGGAATACCCCCCCTTAAAGATTACCCGTTCTCGGTTGCTGGACAATTCCCTTATAAAAACCCTATATTTCCCGTTGTTATTGACAACATATGCCAAATTTTTCCCATCCGGACTAAACCTAACCGAGGTGATGGCCCCATATTTTGATTTCGAGGTAGATGCAATTACGTTATTTTGATTGTACTCCTTAAATGTTGTCAGGACAGGCTTATTCAACTCTGTATAAAATGTTCTCCATTCAGTGGTGAAATCTTTAAATCTTCTTCCAAGAGTATTGGCAATACTGTTCTCTTCGTTTCTGTTGATTCTACTGAGATTGAGTACACTGGAAATATACCTTCTCCCAAAACGCTCTACTATAAAATTCCAAATGGATTGTCCCACCAATGCGGCCTCTTCCTTGCTTAGCTTGTGCAGTTTCGGGTTTTCATTATCATCTAAATAATGTCTGATAAAATCATCCATCTCCAAATCCCAGCCATATGCCATATACCGGGCCGCTCCATCAATAAACCAATCCGGGAAATTGTTGATCAAGTTTGACTGGAAAGCGTCTGAAATGCTTGAACCGTACAACATTTCCTCCACGATAATTTTTGAAGTTTGATAGAGGAGTTCATTTTTGAAGGATTCCCAAGAACCAGTATAGGGAACTTCCGCCAATAACTTGGAGAAAAATGTTTGACCATCTATCGTGTAATTGTTTTTATTTATATTAAGGTTACTTTGTAGTAGCTCCTGATGGGAATTATAAATGAAAATTTTGGGCTTGGTATAGGCCACATATCCGGCAGTCTGGGTAAGCCTATCAAACTCACTTTCCAAAAAATCTATTGTGAGCCTGGCATTGGTCAAGCCACCATCGTAATAGTAGACCTCGAAATTGTTGGAACTGAATAAATACCACTCCTTATTCTTGTATTGTATCCTGTTCTTACCAAATCGCTCCTGATCGAATTGTGCCTGAGCTGAATTAATACAGCCCAAACACAAGATAAACCAACTAAGGGTTAGAAGTTTAATTTTCATTTACTTTCCTTATTGTATATACCGACTCTTAAATATACTTAAAAAAACGGTTTATGTTTACCGCTTTTTGAGGTTCCTTCCCTAATGTCAATAAATTTTGCATCTCCTCGCTAAAATAAGGGGTTTGAGAGACGCCTTTAGCCCCGAATCCATTGAACACATAAATCTGGCCGTGAACAGGATGCCTACCCAAGAAAGGTTTCCGATCCGGTGTAGCAGGCCTGATTCCCCATTCATGCTTAATTAAGGAATGTTCCGACAAATTTATAAGGTTTGCCAACTTATCCAAGATTTCCAGTTTCCCCTTTTCTGTCGCACCGGAAATCATATCCAGGTTATCATAGGTAGACCCTACTTTGAAATGTCCATTTGGTAATGGAATAACAAAGACACCTCTATTGACAATTCCATCTGTTTGAAAATCCAAGTTTAAAGTAAGAATTTCACCACGAACAGGAGTAAAAGGAAGCCATGATAAATACGCACTTTCTTTTGCAGCCATCCCATTTGTATAAACGACCGCCCGGGCATTTATCCCTTCATATTCTACACCCCCACCTTCAATCAGCTTAAGTTTACTTTCGTCGTATACTTTGTTGGTCAACATTTCCCTATCTTTTAACCAGCTTGCATACCCATCCAGCAGTGATTTTATATCCAGATATCCTGATCTATTTAACAATACCCCTCCGAATGGATCATTTACTCGGCCAAATTGGGATTCGGTATAAATGGACTCTATATAAGGAAGGAACTCTGGTCTACTACTATTGCCCATCCATTCGTTTTGCTCTTCAATATTCAGAAAAGGACGGTAGATGGGTATCCGGTAAAGACAATTGATACCCAGTAGTTCTTCTAACGAAGAATAAAACGGTTCAATCTCAGGAAATAGTGTATCCGCTTCCCAAGTCTTTACCATTTTTCTTCCCGTGACTGGATTATACAGTCCCGCAGCAACGCGGGAGCTGCTTCTTGGATTAGGTTCATCCAATAGGTGAACGCTGTATCCATTTTGCAGCAGGCGATGGGACAAAACGGTTCCAGACAGCCCTTGACCAATAAGTAAAAAATCTACTTCCATGTCCAAAATTAAATGATTATTCGTTATTTTGATATAAAATTAAATCCTTGGAGATATGCAGCTTAAATCTTTTACTTTTAATCCATTTATGGAAAATACCTATGTGCTTTATGATGAGACTAAACAAGCCGTCATCATAGACCCCGGATGTCAGGACAAGCAGGAACGCGCCGAATTATTTGATTTCATTAAAGAAGAGGGGTTAAACCCTGTCAAGCTACTAAATACCCATTGCCACATAGACCATGTACTTGGCAACGCTTTCGTAAAAAGTACCTATGACATTCCTCTCTGGTTTCATAAGCAGGAAGAACCAATTCTACGGGCGGTATCTTCCTATGCAAGTAATTATGGCTTTCCCCAATATGAGGATTCCACAGCGGATCATTACATCTCTGAGGGCGAAGTCGTTAAATTTGGCAACCAAGAGCTAATAAGCCTATTAGTTCCGGGGCATTCTCCCGGACACTTGGTGTTTTTTCATGAGCCCTCCAAAACATGTATAGGCGGGGATGCGTTATTTCGGGGAAGTGTTGGAAGAACTGACCTACCAGGTGGCGATACCCAAACGCTGATGACTGCCATCCGGGAGAAATTGTTTACCTTACCTGATGATGTGGTGGTTTATCCCGGGCACGGTCCGGAAACCAGCATCGGTGAAGAAAAAAACACTAATCCTTTTGTGGGAAAAAACGCTAGATTTTGAAAATTAAACAGCATATTCCAAACTTAGTCACCTGCCTTAACCTTGTATGTGGGATGGCAGGAATTTATTTTGTCTTGGAGGGAAACGTACTTTGGGCTGCTTATTTGGTAATCTTAGCGGCAGTGTTTGATTTTTTGGATGGTTTTTTGGCACGTGTCATGGATGCCTACAGTGAATTGGGCAAGCAACTGGATTCACTGGCGGACATGGTCACCTTCGGAGTATTGCCAGCCTTTCTAGTCTTCAAGTTGATCCAGCTAGGTGGGGACTTTAGCTATCTCCCTTTTATTGCATTTCTAATTGCAGTTCAGTCTGCACTCCGGCTGGCAAAGTTCAATATTGATACCCGGCAAAGTGATCGGTTTATAGGCCTTCCTACTCCTGCGAATGCCCTTTTCTTCTCCGCCCTACCCCATTTGGCCATTTCCCAACCATGGGCTGCAAAAATTACTGCCAGTCCAATGGGGTTAATTGCCCTAACTATGATCTTTTCGTGGTTGCTGACCGCGGAAATCCCCCTCTTGGCACTAAAGTTTAAAAATTTCCAGCTTAAAGAAAATGGATTAAGGTACCTTACCCTTGCTATTGCAGGTTTAAGCCTGGCTCTTTTCGGGCTTGGTGGGATCGTATTTGCCATCCTTGCCTACATCCTTCTTTCGTTGGTAGACAATGCCCTATCCAGCAATGCGGATCTCGCCTAATATACCAATCTATCTGCTTGCTGTTTTTCTTGGCTTGTGTTTTCCAGGAAAAGTGCATTGTCAAACCTTAAAGTTTCCCATCACACAGGAAGGCGTTTATAAAATCACCCCTGCTCTGGCTAATTCTTGGGGAATAGGTCCCGTGTCTGGGATCAGCGTATTTGGGAAAGCCGGGATGCTGGACCAAAAATTGGACTCATCGTTCGTGCATTGGACGGAAATACCTGCCATGGAAATCAATGGCGATTTGTTCGTATTTCTTTCTGCAGCCGATCAGGTTGTGCCAGAAGAACGGAGTTTTAACTTTAAACCACACATTTATACTGACACACTCTATTACTTAATAAGTGGTAGGCAAGCGGAGCCGATACGGATCACACCGGAAGCTACAGAAGCAGAACCAGACATAGGCCTAATTGAGGAAAACCCAACTTGGCTGATGATGCAAACCTACAAACAGGAAGCTTTTAACCTCTTGGGATCGGGAAGAAACTGGTACGGACATCGGGTTCTTGGTGGCCAGCAATTTTCTGTTACTATTCGAAAACCCAGCGGGTTCTCATCCGATCCATCTTGGATAAAAGCGGAAGTAATGGCCCAATCCCTTAGCGAAAATGAGTTTGAATTAAGCGTTGACGGCAATCTGTCTGCCTCTCTATCCCTTCCCTCCATTCCAAACAGTACTTACGGGATCAAAGGTCGGGAGGGAACCTTTATCCTCAATCATTCGGGAAGTCCATCAACCCAATTGTCACTTCTGTTCAACTATAGCAGTATAGACCGAAACGGTACAGGCTATCTGAAACACATTATCGCAGGGTTTCCGGCAGACATGTCTGCAATCACCAATCAGTTAGTTTACCGATCGCCTTATAATGTATCTGCTGCAAGGCTTTCAATACCTGATAGCAGGCACTTGTGGGATGTCAGCCTAACCGGAAATCCCACTGATCGAAGCCGTTCTAAACTAGCATCGAAAGAGTCATGGAAAATGGCCGTATTTGATCCTGAAGCCGTCCCGGATATTTCCGAAACATCAATTGCGGACATTAGCTTGCGAGAGTTATCTGATTACCCTGAATTCATTATAGTGTCCCCTCCTGTGTTTTTAAACCAGGCCAACAGGCTCGCCAGTTTCAAAAGAAGCAAGGGCATATCGACGTTGGTGGTGACCCCATCCCAAATGTACGATGGGTATGGGTATGGTAACCGGGATATCACAGCGTTTAGGAATTTTTTTGCCAGCCAATTTCACCAGGGAAAAGTCCTGAAAAACGTTCTTTTCTTCGGAAAAGGGACCTACGACTACAAGCAAATTACTCAAGGGCAACCAAATTTGGTGCCTACCTACAGTTCCAGAAGCAGCCTAAACCCATTGACGAGCTACAGTTCTGACGATTATTTTGGATTTTTGGATATTGGCGCTGGGGATTGGGAAGAAAACAATGCCGGTGATCATCAGCTTCGAATAGGCCTAGGAAGGATTCCCGCTACGAACATTCGGGAAGCTAGCGAAGCTGTAGATAAAATCATCCGCTACACGAATCAAGAAACTACTCTTGGAGATTGGAAAAGGCGGATTATGCTACTTGCCGATGACGGAGACAACAATATTCACCTCAGGGATGCCGAGACACATGCCACCTTCCTGCTGGAAAACCATCCGGAATTTACATTGGATAAAATTTACCTGGATAAATATGAGCAGATCAATACTGGGAATTCCCAGACAAGTCCTGCCGCAAGGGCTGCCATTTCTGATTGGATTTCAGAGTCAGGCTTGATCATCAACTATATCGGGCATGGCAATGAAACTACGCTGGCGGCAGAGCGGTTATGGGTAAGCAGCGACTTGGCTGATTGGCCTGAGAATTCACGACTACCGCTTTTTGTTACAGCTACTTGCGAGTTTGGAAGGCATGACAGCCCGTTTGTCCGATCAGGGGCAGAGGAGCTCCTTTTCGCTTCGAGGAAAGGAGCTATTGCACTGCTCACTACAGGAAGACCCGTATTTAGCAGTATAAATTTTGAGCTGAACAAAGCATTCTTTGCTGCTGTATTTGAAAGATCGGCAGGCAACTATCTTACACTGGGGGAAATCTTCAGCCTCACCAAAAACAACAGTTTGAATGGTCCCTTAAACCGGAATTTCAGTTTGTTGGGAGACCCATCACTGACACTCAATCTCCCTGAACTTGGATCTGAAAATAAAACTTTTACAGATATCCAACTGGATATGCATGTCGACACGCTGCAAGCTCTCCAACGTATAAGGTATCATGGCCAGATTACAGATTCGTTTACTGGGTCGCTTATTCCGACTTTTAATGGAAACTTCGCTGTAAGCCTAACAGACAAACCCCGGATTTTGGAAACATTGGGCGATGAGAGTGCCCCTACCTCCTATGAGGAATCAAATGTTTTTATCCATCTGGGAACCGGAGAAGTGACTAATGGTGTCTTCGAAGGAGACCTGATGATAGGCAAAAACATATCCTATGACATTGGCCGGGGAATCTTTAAACTATTTGCTACCGACCTTACACAAATGAGAGAGGCAATGGGTGCAAGTAAGGTTTTTATTGGGGGGAGCTATCCCCAACCGGTCCTTGATACTGAAGGACCCGAAATCGGAATCTTCTCTGCAGACAGCTCGGCATTGCCTGCAAATATCCCCGCCAAGCAACTTCCTGTGGTCTTAACATTTGAAGACGAATCCGGCATCAACATTTCTGGTGTTAATATTGGCCAAAATTTAAGATTAGTGGTAAATGGTCGTGAAGAAATGATTCTAAATAATCTTTTCAGATCTGTAGATGGTGGATATATGCGTGGATTCGTAGCCCTTACCCTACGCGGACTTCAGGAGGGGAATAATCGGATAGAAATTATTGCGTTTGACAACCAAGGCAACCGTTCCGTGCTTACCAAAACCCTCCAAGTAATTGGATCTGAATCCCTTCGCATATCAGCAGTTCTCACGTACCCAAACCCAGCAACGGATCAGAGCCATTTTGTAATTAGCCACAACCGTCCCGGAGAAAATATCCAAGTTACATTGACTGTTTTTTCTGTCAGCGGTCATGAAATATTTTCAACGGAAAATCGTTTCCCAAATGCCGATGCTTTGATCCTAGGCTTGGACTGGATTTTTTTGAGAAACAAATCAAAATATCCGGTAAAAGGAACGTATATTTACCGTTTAGAACTGCTTTCTGAGGAAGATGGATCGGCTGACCAGCTAGGAGGAAAAATTATTATTCAATGAAGATATCAACTAAAGTAATGAAACAGCTATTTTTTGTAATTTTTGTCTACGGGTGGTCTCTTTCACTGTCCGCCCAGAACTCCGTGACCCTATATGGCCAGGATCCAAATCGCCGCGTGATTACCACAGCTGTGCCATTTCTCAACTTCGCTCCCGACAGCCGTCATTCAGGCATGGGAGATGTAGGGGTAGCTACTTCTCCTGACGGAAATTCAGCACATTGGAATGCAGGCAAGCTTGCATTTATACAGGAAGATATGGGTTTTTCACTATCCTATTCTCCATGGTTGGGAAGGTTGGTACCGGATATGTCGGTTAATTATTTGACTGGCTACAAACGCATTGACAACGTATCTGCCTTTGGTATTGATCTCCGTTATTTTGACATGGGTTCCATTCAGCTTACAGACGGTGGGGGTAATCCCCTGGGAGATTTTAATCCCAGGGACATTGCCATAGGAGGTACCTATTCCCGGAAGCTATCCGATAATCTTGGGTTGGGAATTTCAGCCCGGTTTATCCATTCAAATTTATCCGGTAATATTTCTTCTGCCGGCGGGAATGAAAGTCGACCTGGCGTAAGCGTTGGTACTGATGTCGGGTTGTATTATAGAACTGATGTGTTGGTATCCGGCAAAGAGGCGGAGTGGTCGTGGGGAGCACACATTTCCAATATTGGGCCAAAAATCACCTACAACAGTGCCGATGATCTTGACTACCTGCCAACTAATTTTCGATTGGGGACTGCTTTGAAGATTCCCATGGATGATTTTAACAATATCACTTTTGCGTTGGATATAAACAAATTGATGGTGCCTACACCTCCCATCTACGAAGAAAACGAAAATGGGTCAATCATCATTGATCCGGAAACCAACAGACCAAGAATTTTATCCGGTTCCGACCCCAACCGTCCCCTTATTAGCGGTATGTTTGGTTCGTTTGCTGACGCTCCAACTCCTGGACGATTTAGAGAGGAAATAGACGAGCTGATGGTTTCATTGGGGGTGGAATATGACTATGATGACAAATTTGCTGTGAGGATGGGTTATTTTTATGAAAATCCACGAAAAGGCGGACGGAGGTATTTTACCATGGGCGTCGGATTCAAAGTACAGCAACGGTTAGCTTTTGATTTTTCCTATTTGGTGCCACAAGTGCAGAACCATCCATTGGCTGAAACACTGCGGCTTTCCCTTGCCTATAATATCACGAGATAATGGTAGACCGATCGATTGCTCCGGGGTTCAAAATCCCGGAACAAGTAGCCTTCACACAACCTACAAAGAGGACTCTGAAAAACGGAGTCCCTTTATATTTCATATCAACTCCACACCTCGACGTTGTTAAGATAGAAGTGATTATGCCTAATAATCATCCGGATTACTCCCCAATGCGTGGATTAATTCCTTTCTTCACCCTAAATATGCTACTCGAGGGTACGCATGAGCTTAGCTCTGATGAGTTGGATGATTTTTTTGATTATTACGCAACAGAGGTTGAGATTGTCACCGGATTCGAACAACAGGGGCTTTCACTTTTGACCACCAAAAAACACTTCAGAGAGGTGTTGCCTGTATTTCGCTCCTTATTTACTGAAGCTACGTTTCCAGAAAAGGAACTTGAAAAAAGAAAGTCGCAGAAAAAACTAACCATTGCCATTCAACAGGAACAAACGGGAGCAAGGGCCAATCAGCTTATCCGAAAAGCCCTTTTTGGTGAACTGCATCCTTTCGGGTATATTTCTGATGAAGCACACGTGGATGCGGTCACCCGTGATGGTATAAAAAACTATTACGCCACTAACTTTTGCGTCGCCCCCGAAATTTTCGTAACGGGTCGTATTACCGATAGGGAAATGCAGGAAATTGAAAACCAGTTTAATGACCTCCCTTTTGGGGAAGAAAACAGTACTTCTCTTAGTTTCGAAACAATTAACGGAAAGCGGATAACTGATCTAAGGCCGCAGTCCTTACAATCAAGTATTCGGTTAGGGAAGATTCTCATACCAAAATCCCATCCGGATTATAATTCGTTAATGGTATTCAACACAACACTTGGAGGATATTTTGGCAGTCGCTTGATCAAAAATATCCGGGAGGAAAAAGGGTATACTTATGGAATCTCCGGTCTCCTTGGGAGCTTAAGATCCACAGATTATTGGATGATACTGGCTGATGTGAAGAAGGGATTTGCAGAGGCCGTCATTGACGAAGTATATAAAGAGATTAAGTTGCTGGCAGAAGTGGCCTTGGAAAAAGAAGAGCTGGAAACAGTCCGAAATTACATGATTGGCCATTTTTTATCCCAGTTCAGTAATCCTTTTGACTTAATGGAGAGGTTTAAAAAAATCCACCTTCAAGGCTTGGGATATACCTATTATGAGGATCAATTGAAATATATAAAAAGCTTTGACCCGAGTGACATTTTACGCATTGGTAAAAAATATTTTGATGAGGAATCTATAAAAGAAATTATTGTGGGAGCCTAGTGCCGGGTATATGCCAGATATAGCCAGGAAATATCTAATTTCAGCCTCCACCACCCCCAATACAGCCAAAACCGTCTAGGCTTTTCATCCAGTTCGTCAACAAGGGATAGCAATTTCCCCGCAATTTCAAAATTTGCCGATGCCAGGGCATGCTTTGTTTCATGCAGGGATCGATTAATCAATGCTTTGTTCTCTTTGGGTGTACGATTCATTTTCCTGATTTTTTTCAGAACTTCATACGTTGAAGGCAACATGATGGAATTTTTAGAACGGTATTGCCCTGCCGAAAAGGAATTTCGGAGCAGCCGCTTTTCCACACCGATAGTATTACTGAATATAAACTTGTATTTTCTTCCCAAACGAACCATGATATCAAAATCTTCATACGAGAGCGAATCGTCATAACCATTTTCCTTTAGTAATGTAAAGGTTCTGAAAACCAAGGTAGCGGAGCATACAATGTATCTCTCGACAAGATGCTGATACATGTCACCCTCCGGTACAGAAACCTTCAGCGAGCCGTCCTTATCTAAAGGATAGAATGTTCGGGAATGCCCTTTTTCATCAAACAATTTTGCATTGGAGAAATAAACCCCCGCATGCCTTTCTTCAAGATTGAAAACTGCTGTCTCCAAGTGGGTGGAGCAGAGTATATCGTCTGCCGCCAGGTCCACTACAAAAGTACCGGAACACTCGCGGAGAGCTTCGTTAAATACCTGGCAATAATTGCGGGTAACCGCATGAAAGTGTATATTCACCGTGGTGAAATAATCGTGTAACCAGACCCAATTTTGGATAACTTCCACTGAATTGTCTTTGCTCCCATTGTCTATAATGAAAAGTTCGATATTGGTATAGGTCTGATTCAACACACTATTTAATGCTTCGAAAACATACTTCTCGTGATTAAAACAAGTGCAAATAACCGATACCAACGGTGACTGGTGAATGAGGGGCAAATTTTTCACAATAGAAATCTTTCCTGTTTTCTGTAACTACCGCAATAATTACAAGAAAAATACCAGGCTATTTATTTTGATAAAACAAGTAACAATCATTGTCCAATAGATTTTATACGTAGTAAAGTTGAAGTTTATTGCATACATAACATTCGAAAAATAACTTTGCAATAAAACTTAGATGCTAAATTAGAGAAATGGAGGATAAATTTCTGACATTAGGAAAAAAATCTGCGGGTAGTTACAAAGAAAAGGGCAGCAAATTCCTCGCTTTTGCTTATCCTATTTCTGCGGAAGAGGAAATCAAACCGATCTTAGACAGCTTAAGGAAGGAATATTATGACGCACGACACCACTGCTATGCATATATACTGGGAAAAGACCAAAAACTTTTCAGGGCAAACGATGACGGTGAACCCAATCATTCGGCAGGAGACCCCATTTTAGGACAAATCCGGTCCCACGGGCTTACGAATGTGATAATAGTTGTGGTGAGGTACTTTGGAGGCACCAAACTTGGCGTGAGTGGTTTGATAAAAGCGTATAAAACAGCCGCCATGGAGGCTATCAACTCAAATGAAATTCTGGAAGGAGTGCTAACATCGGAAATGAATTTCTCTTTTGACTATCGCCATACCAATGAGGTAATGAGGATTATTGCTATGTACGACATGGAAATTATCGGTCAAAGATTTCAATCCGTTTGCGAAATTTCTTTGCGGTGCCAAAAGTCCCGTGTTAAGAAGGCATATCATCTCTTCGAAAAAATACCCTCCCTTACGATAAAGTAATCAATATACACTTGCCAAGCTTGGGGAACTGGGTATTTCTTGCAGGCCATATAATTCCGCAATTTGATCCGTTGAGTAAAATTTGACGTCAGGCCATCTTTTGATAATGTTCCCCAAGAGGGTGTCTAGTTGTTCGATGCTTTCTTCAGGGACCCTTTCATCAAAAATTCCAACATAATTCGACCTGCTGCTGCATATAACGGCGGGTCTCTTATGGCTAAACGCTTGCATTACTTCCGCCAAGCAGCGATCGGTTTCATTTTCTGTAGGATAAAATGCCGGTTCGAAACGGCAATTCCTGATAAGTTGAACACTATTGGTGTGCTTATCAAGCCCGGAAATGAAACATTTTCTTTCGTAAGTCATTTCCCCATTTTTCACTCTTTGAGGTAAAAAATGCGTGCCATTACTTTGGAAAACTGGAACACCTTGACCCCTTATTTCTCGTAATAAATAATCAGGAGTAACATAAAAGGGAGCGACAAATGAGCAGGGCCTTTTGTGAAAAAAATCCTGAAAGACATTCAACCCCTGAGTAATATTGTCCTTCAGATACTGCTCGTCCTCCCCAGACAAATATTCATAAGCGATCGAATAATAGTCAGAGGTAAATCTAGTCCTGCTGACGTTATAGACGCCATATTTAAAAGCGATTTGAAGATCAAGTTTATTTTTTACCAACCCGTCCAGCCAGCGTTTTTGATTGACGGGATCATGTCCCATATATTGAGGAGAAATTAACCCATTTTCAATTCCACTTCTCCAGATATTCAAAACACCAGGACGCTCCCTCTCCATCGTATGATGAAAAGGTTCAGAAAAATACTCCCCAAAATCATGATCTTCTATTTTTCCAAAATCCGGATTACCTGTGGTTACATTAAAGGTAAAGACAGGGTTTTTACCATCAGCGTCTTTGTGTTTCAAAAGAACCTCTAGTAACTGACTCAGTTCTTGGGGACTTTCGAACCCATCAAGAACCGTTCTAAATCCCTTGTTTTCCTTAAAACTAAGTTTAATCCCTTTTCCTAATAGGCACTGGAAAACTTGCTTGTTTGGAAGTCTTGCCGCTCCCCAACCATCCGATTGAAACACAACGATTTTTTGGTCAATATTCTGTCCAAAAAACCTCTCTTTTTGTTCTCCAATTGTTTTCCTAAACATTCAGTTTTTTTCTCTTAGCAGTTGATTTATCCCTAAAATTTTGATTTTTGAAGGTTAGGTTTTTGATCGTTAGGTGGTTACTACATGTAAAACTAGAGTCAATAACAATAGATTCAAAACTATAAACCGGGTAATTTAACTATAGTTTAACCAAAGCAAAATACTGGCTACCAACTACAATAAACACCGTTTATCGGTTAAAAAATTGCTAAAACTGCGTTTTGTATACTAATTTTTGCTTATAATAAGCGTATAGAGTTGATATTTATATCAGACGCTATAATCAAGATCCAATAAGATAAAACAATCGACAAATCGTTATGAAATTAAAATTACTAAATTTCATAAGTGGCTTACTCATTATTAATGACCTGAAATCAGTGAAACCTTTGTTTGCTTTATTTTGCAAAATCTACTAATGTGAAAACAGAGGTTCAAGCGTTCCATTTTCTAGAAGTTTTTGAAAAATAGAGAGGCAGGCCCACGCGTCAGTTGCTGCATATAGTTCCTGCTTCTCAGTCAAACGGTCAGCTTCCCAGTTAGACACCTGTTCGGATTTTGAAATCCTGATTCCCAATACCATGGCACTAAGGTTTCTTACCCCGACATTTAAGAAGCCTACTTTTTTCAACTCTTCATTAAGATCAAAAAAACTGGACGGTTTGAAAGTAGGGGACAATTTCTTAAGCCCCTTTAGATCGTCACGCACTGCTGCTCCAATTTTTACAATGTCCGGATTTTCCAAAATTCGTTTCACCTCTCTTGGAAATCCGATTTTATTTATCCGGATCAAATAAGCCGTATCAACAGTTGCAAGCTGAATTAGCGCCACATCATAGGAAACTCCTCGCCGAAATGCAGGTCTGGTTTCGGTGTCGAAGCCGATGGATTTTTTGGAATAAAGATCCTCATACATTTCGTGTAAACCCTCCAACTCATCGATGAGGATAATCTTTCCCTCGAAGGCGCCCAGTTCCAATCCATTGACTTCTTCCTTCGTAATCTTAAGCGGTATCATACTGCGGTCTCTTCTTCAATTTCCTTCATTTCCTCCTTGGAATAATAGTTGATGCCAAGTTTCAAGTACCCAAACAAAATAGTCATAAATGGACTAATTATATTGAAAAAACAATAAGGCGCATAAGTTAGTGTAGCCACACCTAAAACAGATGCCTGAGTGGCACCGCAGGTATTCCAAGGCACTAATACGGATGTCACCGTGGCACTGTCTTCCAAGGTTCTGCTTAGATTTTCTCCTTTAAGTCCCTTTTTTCTATAAATATCAGCGTACATCCTCCCTGGAACCAAAATAGCTAGATATTGGTCAGAGGTGGTCAGGTTGAAAAAGACACCCGTTCCTGCTGTGGCGGCTATCAACGATCCTACGGTAGTAACTTTTCTCATAACGGCTTCTGCCAAAACCCTTAGCATCCCGCTGACTTCCATAATACCTCCAAAAACCATGGCACAAATGATAAGCCAAACTGTATTTAACATTCCAAACATTCCTCCGGTAATAAGTAGCTCATTGACTACATCATTGGAAGTGACAATGGTAGTGTTACCGTAAAGCGATGTCATCACCACCTGAAAAGAATTAACCGCAAAACTACTTTCCGGGTTCCAAGCCAAGCTTTCAATAAGATCCGGCTGAAATATAATTGCCCAAATGCCTCCCAACAATGCTCCAAACAATAAAGTTGGAATCGCCGGGGCCTTTTTCAGAATTAGGACAAGTACTAAAACCGGAACCACAAACAACCATCCTGAAATAGTAAACCGCTCTAAAATTACCGCGGATATTTCGGACACCTGATCCACCGATCCCTCTGACTCCCTGACCAGTCCAATAATTCCGAATATTAGCAGAGTAATCAGAATGGTTGGAACAGTCGTTTTGGTCATGTGACGGATATGGGTGAACAAATCCGTTCCTGCCATGGCGGGTGCCAAGTTAGTTGTGTCTGAAAGTGGTGACATTTTATCTCCAAAATACGCTCCCGAAATGATTGCTCCAGCAATAATGCCTTCCTCAAACCCAAGGGCCTTCCCTATCCCCAGCAATGCCACACCCACCGTAGCCACGGTGGTCCAACTGCTTCCTGTAGCGACTGACACAATAGCACTTACCAAACAAGCCGCAATAAGAAAAATGGAGGGGTTTAAAACCTGAAGGCCATAGTAAATCATGGCAGGCACTATGCCACTCAGCATCCAAGTGCCAGCCAGGGAACCTATCAACAACAGGATCAAAATAGAGGACATGGCCGCAGAAATACTGTGGACCATACCATCCTGAAGCTTTTCCCATGCATAGCCCAATCTAAAAACCGCCACGAGCCCAGCAACTGCCGCTGATAGAATCAATACAATTTGGTTGGAACCACTTAGGCCGTCTGTCTGGAAGATATTGATATTGACTACCAATAATATCACCAAAAATACGATTGGAAAAATCGCTTCAGCTATAGTTGGTTCCTTTGTGGTGTGTGACATTCAGTTTGGTTGAGTTATAAAGTGGCCCAAAAGTAAAAAAAAATACGGATTATACAGATATTATGCCGCTAATACGACTTATGTTTATCCGTATGGTAATGACGGGTCCAATTCCCGGGAAACTATCAGCAATTTTACTTTTTATACCTAATATCCGCAGCATGTTCCTATAACTAAGTGATCATTATGAAGAAAAACCGTCCAGGTTTTCACCGGTTTAATTTGAACAAGCTGACTGTCAACAAAACCTGGAAGGTTTGCGCATTTTAGGTTATAATTCCCGAAAGACATTAATCAGCTAATTCAAATCCATTAAACTGTCTCAATTACTATTTTCCCAGGTAATCAAATCCAGTTTGACTGTCGAGTAGGTCACCCTTTTTACTGCTCAAACATCCAAAACCTAAATAATTTTTATTCAACAATGTTTCAATTTCCATTTTTATTCTTAATTTTAAATGGATATACCATATCTTTCAGGCACTAATCTTCTTTATCAAATGAGGAAAATAGATCAATTATTGGCCGAATACGGAGTCAGTCACACCCATCCTTTCAACAAACTCATCCATTGGATCTGTGTGCCTGCGATTTTTTTCAGCATCGTGGGTCTTATTTACTGTATACCCCCTGGTCCAATGCAGAGTTTGGATTTTATTTTGGGGAGATTCGCCAACTGGGCTACCTTCGTGTTGCTCCTCGTATTGATTTATTACTGGACGATTTCCCCTCCATTAACGCTGGGAATGTTCCTTTTTTCGGCTTTGAGCTTAGCCATTGCTAACTTTCTGTCCATAGTATCCCCCATTCCTCTTTGGGTAATTTGCCTGTCTATCTTTATAGTCGCGTGGATTTTTCAATTTTATGGTCATAAAGTTGAAGGCAAAAAGCCATCCTTTTTCAAAGATGTCCAGTTTCTGTTGATCGGGCCCGCGTGGTTAATGCATTTTATTTATAAAAAATTCGGATTTGCCTACTAATGCTCATTTCCTGGTTAGTTCTGTTTACTTTTTCTCTGTATAACCTCGATTACATTGCATACTTTATTTTCCGATGCGCCTGTAATTAAATGAATTAGGATGAGAAACTTCATGCAAGTCTAATGGGTACAGAGAATTTTAATTTTTAAGGTCTTTTAATTTCATCTTTGAAAAATATCAGGAATTGATTGTCTTTTTTTAAAAACTTATCTTGAAGGTATTAAAATATCCTGCTTTTCCAATTGATAGTTGTAATTTTAAGGCTTTATTGAGATAACTCGATCAAATTTCCCATGGAGTATTTAACTTTAGCAAATGTAGAAATCCCACTATTATCTGACATTGTTGTGATTTTTGGCTTGGCCATGCTGGTAATTCTGCTGTTTATGCGGTTGAAATTGCCCACCATTATCGGGTATCTTCTCACCGGGGCCATTGCAGGACCATATGGATTGTCGCTGGTGGATGCTTCAACCGCCGTGGAAGTTCTCTCGGAAATAGGAGTTATTTTGTTATTGTTCGTCATAGGGTTGGAATTTTCGCTTAAAAGCTTAATGGCGATCAAAAAGGCGGTGTTTATCGGCGGCGCTCTTCAGGTTATGCTGACCATAATTTTTACCACATTAATCAGTTATCTTTTTGGATTTGAATGGAATATTGCAGTTTTCTTCGGGTTTCTGTTTGCGCTGAGCAGTACCGCTATTGTGCTGAAACTGCTACAGGAGGCAGGCCAGGTGAATACAATTTCAGGAAGGACCACTCTGGCCATCTTGATATTCCAAGATATCATTATTGTTCCCTTTGTTCTGTTCACCCCCATGCTGGCCGGGGAATCAGATAACATTCTGCTTTCATTGCTATACCTGGCATTAAAAGGAGGTTTGGTGATCGTCCTAACCATTTTAAGTGCAAAATACCTTATCCCCAAGTTACTTTACAGGGTAGCAAAAACAAGAAATGAGGAGCTATTTCTGTTGAGTATCATCGTTACCTGCTTCGCCGTAGCTTATGCCACTTCTCTATTGGGATTATCCCTCGGTTTGGGTGCCTTTTTGGCCGGATTGATTATTAGCGAATCAGAATACAGCCATCATGCTACCGGCAAAATACTTCCCTTCAGAGAGATCTTTCTCAGTTTTTTCTTTGTCTCAGTGGGAATGTTATTTGATGTGACCTTTCTTTATGACCATATTTTCATTATTCTTGGTTTGGTCCTGCTAACATTTGTCGGCAAATTTATTGCTGCGACCATCGCTGTCAGATCTATTGGAGCTAGTTTTAAGGAGGCTTTTATCGTTGGTTTTTCAATCTTTCAGGTAGGTGAATTCTCCCTTTTACTCGCTAAGGAGGGGCTGAAATACGAATTGCTGGATCCCATTACCTACCAGTATTTTCTTGCTGTTTCTATCCTGACAATGGCAGTGACTCCCTTTGTGCTGAAAAGCAGGGAAAATCTAGCTGGCAGAGTGCTCAATACTCCTCTACCAACCAAAATCAAGGATAGGTTAGACCCCCAGGTTGAAGTACCAATGGGAGAATTGGAAGAGGAAACACTCACTGATCACCTCGTGATCATTGGCTATGGACTTAATGGACGCAACTTAGCCAAAGCTGCCAAAAGTGCCCATATCCCGTATGCTATCATAGAGATGAATCCGAAAACCGTGCGAACGGAAGCTGCCAAAGGTGAGCCCATTGTTTTTGGCGATGCTGCGAACGGATCGGTGTTGGAGCATGTGAAAATTCATAAAGCAAGGGTCATTGTTATTGCCATTTCCAACAATGAGGCAACTAGAGGTATTGTACTAAACGTTCGTAATTATAACCAAAATAACTGCATCATCGTCCGTACCCGCTATGTAAATGAAATCGAACCCCTAATGCAGCTGGGGGCTGATGAGGTAATTCCCGAAGAATTCGAAACTTCGATAGAAATATTTACGCGCGTATTGAGTAAATACCTGGTTCCGAGAAAAAGTATACAAGGTTTTACGGAAGATGTGCGCTCGCATAACTATGAGATGTTTCGCTATGCTTCGCTGGACAATGCGACCGGAATTGCCTTGGACATTCCCGAGATAAATTTTGTAAGTATAAAAATCGAAAAAGACTCCGGACCTTACCTAGGTAAACCCATCAAAGATGTAAATCTTCGGGAAAGAGCAGGCGTTAATTTGGTGGCAATCAAAAGAGGTGGAAACACTCAAACTGAAATAACGGGTGATACCAAGCTCAAATTGGGGGATGTGCTTTATTTGGTGGGAAGAACGGAAGCTTTGGAGGCATTTGAAAAAACGATTAGTGTGGGATGATGAACTTTTTATTAAACATCGATTAAAGCGACTTGATGGCATTTAAATCCTCTTCTTTTTTCCCAAACAGAAACTTCAACTTCGGCACAAACTGAGACAAAACCATCAACACTGTCCACCACGGCAACAACCTTAACTGAAGAAGAGTGAAACTTAGTTATAAGTCTGCTTAAACTTTCGGCACTTTGAGGTTCATCCTCCACTATGACACATTTGATCCACAGATCTTATGTCATAATGGGCAATTCTATTCCTACCTCCACCCCTTGAGGAAGATTTTCCCAACTGATTTGAGGAGTGTTTCCATTTGTATCTGATTTTAAAATGCACAAACGGTTTTCAATTAGCTGAAGGCCCACAAGCAATAGAATTATTAGAATTCCAACGGCAGCAGTCACTAAGTAAACACGAGTCAGCAGAATTTACCTTTCTGTTTCAGCACGTAAACGTTGCCTCTCCAATTGAGGAGAGGCTACTAGGTCCTTCCCTTTCATTTCCAAATCATCGGTGGCCTGAAGACCTTATACGCGACTTAATATTATGTCGGTTAAAAATACTGTCCATAAAATCAACGTACTTTTTAAATGCCCAAAGAGCTTGTTTTTCCTCGTTTAATTTCTCCAAACTTATTGAAATTGCCTGCCACGCATTCATTTGACCAAGTCGGGATTGGGCCTTATCCGCAGATGCAAGGGAGCACTTTTGAATATATAATATTTCAAAAAAAGACCTTTCCTCCAGAACCATGAGTTCTGCCAGTTCCAAAAAAACAACGGAAAAATTCAGATAAATGAAAAAACATTAAAAAGATAAGAAATAGTCAGAATAAACTTTTGCGTCATCATTTCAAAATCTCCCTTAACCCCCTCTCCTCCTCTACTTTTTTCAGCAATTCCACTACATTCCCCACTTTCAGCTTTTTCATGATATTGAACCTATGGGTTTCAATGGTCCGTATACTTTTGTTCAATTGCTCCGCGATTTCTTTGTTCCCGGATCCCTGATAAATAAGCTTTAAAATTTCCTTTTCCCTTTTGGTCAGATCATAAGTTGCCTCAGAGGCCTGCCCCTCTGGGGTCTCCGGCTTTTTCCCATGCAGGTATGAATTAACAATCACATTGCTGATATCCCCACTGAAATATTTTCCACCTTGAAAAACGGTCCGTATGGCTTTCAAAAACTCATCTTTATTGGTATCCTTCAACAAATAACCCGAAGCACCACTCTCAACGGCCTGTAGGATATACGCTTCGTCGTTGTGCATGGACAGGATAAGTGCCTTTGTTTTTTGGGAATATTCAGGAAGCTTTTTAGTGGCTTCCAAACCGTTCATTATCGGCATGCGGATATCAATAATCAACACGTCCGGTTCGACTTCGCCCACCATCTCTAACGCCTGAATCCCATTAGAAGCTTCGCCTACAACTTTGATTTCAGATTCGTTTTCGAGTAGCATCTTGATCCCATTTCGCACCACGACGTGGTCATCTGCCAGTACTACCCTAATCTCTTCTATTCTCATATCTTATTGATCCAAGGGAATCTCAATACTCATCCGGGTTCCCTTTCCCGGCGCAGTTGTAAGTTCAAATTGTCCGTTGACAAAATTAACCCTTTCTCTGATATTAAAAATACCATGACCAGAAGCTTTAAAATGTCCCTCCTCCTTTAACTTTTGCATATCGAATCCTTTTCCATCATCTATTATCTCCAAAAGCAAAAATTTCGAATTATGGGAAAGGCTGATTCGGATTTCCTCGGCCTCGGAGTATTTCACGGCGTTGTTTACGGCCTCCTGGACAATCCGGTAAATATTGTTTTCGATCTTCGGTTCCATTCTGGAAATAAACCCTGTCTTGTTTTCAAAAATCACGGGTATTTTTGAGATTTTCCCCATCTCTTCACTGAATTTGTGCAGCACCGCCGGAATACCGTAATCGGATAGTGCCACTGGAGTCAGGTGAAATGAAACCCTTCTAACTTCCTTGATCACATCTGCCACCAGTTTTTTGGAAACCTTTAGTCTATTTTCTTCCTGGAAGGTTTTTACATCCTTTATTCCCTCCAAACTAAATTTAAGGGCAGTCATATATTGTCCGATACCGTCGTGAAGATCCCGCGATATGCGTTTCCGCTCTTCTTCCTGCCCCTCAAGAATTAACGCCGAACGGTACTGTTGCTCTTTAAGCTTCTTGTCCAATTTGTCCTTATAAATTTCCTGGGACCGTGCTTGTGCTTCTTTAGCTTCTGTTTCATCGACTGAAATAAGCAATAATCCAACTACCTCTGCAGATGGTCCCAATGTGGGTACAAGGTGCAACTTGAGCCACACAAAATCTCCTTCCTCATTGACAAGCTTTAGATCTCCCTGCCAGGTTTTTCCCTCAAGTA
>DATHWC010000258.1:0-3858 GCA_035460985.1 Lunatimonas sp. | reverse complement strand
AAAACCCGAAATTAATTTCAGGAAATTGATTGATCACACTATATTTGACTGATTGAGATCAATCAACGATCAGCTCTCATCGTGTATACCATATTGGTGTTTAGGTGTTTAATCGGAAGCTTCAGACCACATAGGCTTTTGTAACGGCCATCGGTAACGAAGCCAAAGCAAGCACTAAGGCCTCAAACAAATAAAAAAACCTCGGTGCCCTTTGTGGCATCCTTTTTCAACTATATAAATCAAAGCATGCCCAAAGAGATCAATAAATAAAAATCTCTGTGTGATCTCCGTGAACTTCCGTGGCCACCTTTTTTTAACCGCAAAGAACCCAAATAATGCTCTAAGACCGCGGAGGAAATTTAAAACAAAAAAGCTGACCATTTAAGTCAGCTTTTTTTAATTCTAATAAAGATATCTTTATCTAAGCCTTAATACGTTCCAGTATATCATTCAAGGTCGCACTTGGCCGCATCGCTTTCGATGTTTTTTCCTCGTCAGGCCTATAGTATCCTCCGATATCTACAGGACTGCCTTGGGCTCCGTTAAGCTCAGCCATAATGGTGCTTTCCTTTTCTGTCATCTCTTTGGCAATAGGGCCGAAGATTTCCTTCAAGGCAGCATCTTTTTCCTGAGCTGCCAATGCTTCCGCCCAATACAAAGCCAAATAAAAATGACTACCCCGGTTGTCGATTTCTCCTACTTTTCGGGAGGGTGACTTTCCTACCTCCAAAAACTTTCCAGTTGCCACATCCAGCGTTTCACCCAGTACTTTCGCCCGGTCGTTATTAAACGTATTGCCAAGGTGTTCCAGTGAAACAGCCAACGCTAAGAATTCACCTAGGGAATCCCATCTTAGGTGTCCTTCCTTTACAAACTGCTGCACATGTTTTGGCGCAGAGCCGCCGGCACCCGTTTCAAATAGACCGCCTCCATTCATCAACGGAACTATCGAAAGCATTTTTGCGCTAGTACCCAACTCCAAAATTGGAAATAGATCTGTAAGGTAATCCCGAAGTACATTTCCAGTCACCGAGATGGTGTCCTTACCCACTTTCATTCTTTCCAATGAAAACTTGGTAGCCTCCATCGGCGACATGATTTGTATATCCAGTCCTGAGGTATCGTGATCCTTTAGGTATTTTTCTACTTTAGTGATCAGCTGTGCATCATGGGCCCTGTTTTTATCCAGCCAAAAAATGGTAGGCACTCCGGTAGCTTTCGCACGGTTTACGGCCAATTTCACCCAATCTTGAATTGGTGCGTCTTTTACCTGACACATTCTCCAAATATCACCCTCCCCTACAGCCTGGGTCATCAGCACCTTGCCGTCAGTATCTACGACTTTTACAGTTCCTGCGGCAGATACTTCAAATGTTTTGTCGTGGGAACCGTATTCTTCCGCTTTTTGTGCCATAAGACCCACATTTGGCACAGACCCCATAGTTCTTGGGTCAAAGGCACCATTTTCCCTGCAGAAATCTATGGTCGCCTGATAAACTCCCGCATAGGATCTATCCGGTATAACCGCCTTGGTATCCTGCGTCTGATTGTTTTTATTCCACATCTTACCCGACTCACGGATCATGGCCGGCATAGAAGCATCGATAATCACATCCGAAGGCACGTGCAGGTTGGTAATTCCCTTGTCGGAATTGACCATGGCCAAATCCGGGCTGTCAGCATAACATGCCTCAATGTCCGCCTCGACTTCAGCTTTCTTTTCTGCTGGCAACTTCGACAACGCTGCCACTACATCCCCGAAACCGTTTTTGGTATCCACACCGATTTCAGCAAACAATTTGGCATGCTTTTCAAATACTGGGGCAAAAAACACCGTCACGGCATGACCAAAGATAATCGGATCCGACACTTTCATCATCGTAGCCTTCATGTGTAGGGAAAACAATACCCCCTGTTTTTTGGCTTCTTCCTTTTGCTCCTGCAAGAATTTCTTAAGGGCTGCCACATTCATCACTGATGAGTCGATCACTTCTCCTTCAAGTAGGCTCAATCCTTCTTTCAGTACCTCCTTGGTTCCGTCTGATTTTTCAAGGATGATCTGAACCTTCGTAGGTGCTGATATCGTCAACGATTTTTCACTTCCGTAAAAATCCCCTTCCGTCATGCTGGAAACGTGGGTTTTGGAGTCCTTGCTCCATTTACCCATGCTATGTGGATTGTTTTTGGCAAACTGCTTGACCGCAAGCGGCGCTCTTCGGTCCGAGTTTCCTTCCCGTAATACCGGGTTGACTGCGGATCCTTTGACCTTGTCGTATTTGATTTGCACCTTTTTGTCCTGCTCCGTCTTCGGATCGTCAGGATAGTCTGGGAGGGCATATCCCTGCTCTTGAAGTTCCTTAATTGCAGCTTTCAGCTGGGGTAGAGAGGCACTGATATTGGGAAGTTTTACTATATTTGCCTCGGGCGTTTTCGCGACCTCGCCCAGTTCGGCAAGGGCATCCCCTATCCGCTGTTCTTCATTCAAATATTCCGGAAAAGTGGATATTATTCGCCCCGAAAGGGAAATATCCCGAGTCTCCACAACGACTCCCGCAGAGTCGGTAAAGGCTTTGATAATAGGCAACAACGAATATGTTGCCAAAGCCGGCGCCTCATCTGTTAAAGTATAAAGTATTTTTGGGGTTTTGTCACTCATAAATAACCTGTTTTAATAATAGCTGATAAAAATATCGCAGTGATACTAATTTGTGGCTAAAATACGGAAAAAAATGCGTTTTCAAAGGCCTTATGATGTAATAGATGGATTTTAACAGTAGGGACTAAACGGCCACATTCTACGTTATAAGAAGAACTAAACTCTAATTCACAGATGATTGCGAATCTATTATACCTACTGTTTTTCTTGGGAAGTGTTTTTCAGCCCATCAGTTCCTCCACACCCCCGACAGCTCTTTCCCCTGACGAACAGGAGCTTTTCGACCTGATAAACACCTATAGGAAAAGTAGGGGGCTTTCCGCGGTACTCTTTTCCTCCGCACTGACACAGGTAGCCCAGGTTCATGCCAAAGACTTGATGGAAAATTACACACAGGGCGGAAGATGCAACATGCATTCCTGGTCTAACAAAGGCCCATGGAAAAGCTGCTGCTACCGGGACAATCACAAGAATCCCGAATGTATGTGGGACAAACCGATGGAGATTGCAGGTTACGACAGTCCTGGCTATGAAATTGCCTATTGGCATTCTGCCGCGGCGCAGCCGGGCATTGCACTGGAAGTCTGGAAAAAAAGCCCGGGCCATCATGCGGTGATTGCCAACCTGGGTGTATTTAAAGACGCGGAATGGAAGGCTATGGGTGTGGGAATTTATCAGGGGTATGCCGTGGTGTGGTTTGGGGAGATGGAGGGATAGAGATCCAGATATACAAAAAAGGCCAGCTACCAGCGTAGATGGCTTTCTTTCGAATTAATTGCATTTAGTGCCTGTAAACGTCCCAACAGAAGGGAATTTGCTATCTAATAAATTCACTCTCGGAAATCGAAGACAGAAATAATCTTTGTGTCAATTGCACAAAGTATACTACACCTTCGCTTGCTCCACCTTTTTATCTCCCAGAATCAAGTTTAGGTTCGAAATTTTTCTTGGAAAATGGAATAAGCTACTAGAGATCATACGCAAGACTCTTTTAAAAATTAGATCTGGGACTTCTCCCGCAATGTTATCTCCAACTAAAATACTGATTTTTTTTTTATTTTGTAAAAAGCAGACAACATCGGAAAATCTCTTATATCGGATTATTTTTCAAACTTAGTCATGACGAATCACCCATTGGCATGCCACTTCCCAAGAACCCTTTTTGGCAAATAAACCGAGCAGTTCACAGACCATTTACAAAA
>DATHWC010000257.1:0-9389 GCA_035460985.1 Lunatimonas sp. | reverse complement strand
TATTTTTTGTTCTTTAAAGGGAGTGGGTGACTGCTCAGAATTACAACTATTTGAAAGGTAATTCAATAGCTATTTCAGCATGATTTTCTGAATAATACATCCCTTTGCCTATTGCTGCGCCTGAATGGCCGTGATGACTACCGTATTAAAGATGTCGTCTACCAGACAGCCACGGCTGAGGTCGTTGACGGGTTTGTTGAGACCCTGCAGAATCGGGCCAATAGCCACGGCACCGGATTCCCGCTGTACGGCTTTATAGGTGTTGTTGCCTGTGTTTAGATCCGGAAAGATAAGAATGGTGGCATTGCCAGCAACCTCGGATCCCGGCATTTTTTGCATTCCGGTGGCGGGGTCGACCGCTGCATCGTATTGAATAGGACCCTCCACTTTTATTTCGGGATTTTTCTCCCGGATTATCTGGGTGGCCTTTCTGACCTTTTCTACGTCGTCGCCAGTACCTGAAGCGCCTGAAGAGTAGGAGAGCATGGCCACTTTCGGGTCAATGCCGAATTTGCTGCTGGTTTCCACGGATGATATGGCTATTTCGGCCAGCTCTTCGGCCGTAGGATCGATATTGATTGCACAATCTCCGAAAACCGTAACCCGGTCTGGAAGACACATGAAGAAAATGGAAGAAACTAGGGAAACGCCTGGACGGGTTTTGATAAACTGCAAGGCGGGGCGAATTGTATGGGCGGTCGTGTGAATGGCTCCCGATACCATTCCGTCGGCATGTCCTTTATGGACCATCATGGTCCCGTAGTAGGCGACATCCGACATCAGGTCTCTAGCCATACCCATCAACATGTTTTTCCCCTTCCGCAATTCAAACAGGGTATTTGCGTACTCATCAAAATGAACGGATTTTTGCGGGTCGATTAGTTGGCAGTTTTGCGGCGTAAGGCTTAGACCTAGCCGATTGATTGCGGCTACAATTTCATCTTCATTACCCAACAGCGTGATGTTGACTATGCCCTGCTTTACCAATCGGTCAGCGGCTTTTAGAATACGGTCGTCTTTGCCCTCGGGGAGAACAATATGCTTCTTTTGGCTTTTCGCCCGGGTGACGAGCTGATACTGAAACATCCTAGGGGTAACACCTGACGGTTTTACGTTGGCTATTTCCTTTTCCAGTCGCTCTACATCCATATACTTTCTGAATACGGTAATAGCGGTTTGAATTTTGTCTGTGTCCGTGGCTTGGATTTTGGAATGAATACCAGCTACTTTGGTAGCTGCATTAAAGCTAGGTTCGACCACCGCCAAGATAGGAATGGAAACCTTTGATCCGCCAATCAGTCGCAGGACGGACTCTGGAAGTTCAAAACCTCCGGTTACAACGATCCCGGCAATTTTTGGGTAATTCTGCGAGATGTCTGCCTGGAGCGTAGCCAATACTATATCTGACCGATCACCAGGAGTGACAACAAGTACATTTTTTTTGATATGGTTCAGAAAATTCGGTACCTGCATGGCACCGAAGATAAAGTGATCTGCCCTGTTGTTGAGGTGCTCTTTTCCAAACATTACCTGTGCATTGAGGTGTTTTTTCACTTCCAACATCGTGGGACTTTTCAGTTCTATAATTTGTGGAATTACCGCAAGTAGGATGTCCTTTCGCAATTGGGCCCGTAAAGTGGTTTTTATTTCCTCCAACCGGTCTTCTGCTGCCTTGTTAACAACCAAGGCCACTACGCGCACTTTTCTGCTTCGGAAATTCTGGACGGTAAGGAGGGCTGAATTGACGATTTGTGCTATACTTTTCCCCTCACCGGTGATCACAATGATGACAGGTGCCGCCAAGTTTTTTGCGATCATCACATTGGCGTCAAATTCAAAAGCGGTACCTTCTCCGAGAAAATCACTGCCCTCAATGATAGTAAGGTCGTAGTTTGATTCCTGTTCCTTGTATTTTTCGATAATGGTGTCTATGATGTCTTCAGGGTGCCCGGACTCGATCAAGAGATTTGCTTCCTCCTTGGTGAAGGCATAAGACTTGTTGTAATCAATGGGAAGTTTAAAATGATTGATTAACGTATCGATATGGGTGTCTAGCTTCACCTCCGGCCTGTGGGTGATAATTGGTTTAAAATAACCAACTTTTTGCGCTTTGGAAAGCAGCAAATCTACGAGGCCAAGCGCGATAATGGATTTCCCACTAAAAGGTTGTGCAGTTGCAATAAAAATATTCTTGGATTTTTCCATAAAAAGAACGGTTGGTATTTTGGTTACATCCAGATGGTAAGTCTATCTGAACGCTAACTAGTGGACATTTCATCTAGTTATCTGTACTGTATGTTGCGATCAGAAAAAGAGTGTGTGGACACCTGTTGATTCAATACAAAATTAAGCAGTCTTGGGAGACAATACTAATAATCCCTGAGAATTCTAAATTTGGAGGTTTTACGCCGTTTTCTTCTTTCGGCGGCGATGTCCAGGCTTACGTTGATCTCGAAGCCAATCAAGACGATAATTGACGTGATCCAAAGCCAAAGCATTAGAGCGATCATGGTCCCGATAGATCCATAAAGTTTGTTGTAGCTGGCGAAGTTGTTGAGGTAATAGGTAAACCCGTAAAAACTAAGGTTGATTAGCAAGGCCGCCGTGATGGATCCTGTTGAAAAAAAACGCCATTTGTCATGAACTACGGGAGCAAACCGAAAAATAAATGATGTTGCGATCATAAAAAGCATCAACAGTACGAAAAACTTAAAAAAAAGCAGCAGATACACATATAGGGTGTTGTTTACAAAATCCAATGTGGACAGCTTGTAGATCATATTGTTGCCGAACACCATAATAACCACCGCGCCGCACACACTGAGCACAAGAACCAGCACAATGGTAACGGCAATAAGTCGGGTGTGAAAAAAGCCCCTGTTTTCTTTTGTTTTGTATACCGAATTAAACGCATTCATCAACGAAATCACCCCGTTGGTGGATAGATACAATGCCAGGAAAAAACCTAAAGAAAGTAGGCTTTGTCTAGGTTTACTAATAATGTCCAAAATGGTTGGAGAGGCTTCTGCGTAGATGTTTTCGGGTAATATGTCTTCGACAAAAAGCAGAATATTAGAGGTACTTACATCATGGAAGAAAAATTGAATATATGGAATAATGTTAAGCAGGAAAAGCAATAGTGGAAACATGGCCACCGTAAAGCTGAAAGCCATGGCACTGGCACGCTCGAAGATCTCATCCTTCTGAAGTTGTCTGAAAAAGATCTTACCCACGTCATATACGTTTTGGTCAGGATTACCAAAATGAATCGGCCTCAGCTTAAGAGCCTGAGCATGCAGTTTGCGGACTAGATCTATATACAGTTTTTTCAGGGGCACGAAAAACCATTTTAATTTTTGAAATATGGACGCAATAACTCCAAAAGATTTGACGGAGGCCTGCATGGTCGATGCGTATCTGTCTTGAGGAAGGTAAGTAGGGTTTCGCCTTCGTTGATGAGTTCCATCGCTTCATTGTAAATATAATAATGAAACTTGATTTTAACTCCTGGCATATCCTTTATTTGAGTCCTAATTGTAAGTAATTCATCGTATTTCCCGGGTAATATGAACCGGCTTTGGTTTTCCAGGACAGGCATCATGATTCCGCTTTCTTCCATTTTGCCGTACGAAAAGCCTATACTTCGCATGGCTTCCACCCGGCCTACTTCGTAATACATGGCGTAATTGCCATAATAAACATAACCCATTTGGTCCGTTTCCGCATATCGTACCCGTACCGTTGTGTCCGAAGAAAACATATCAATTATAGATTTTTGCCGAGTTTAAGGCTTGTTGATACCTACGCGCGTTTATCATATGATCCCGCAAGTTAGTCGCAAATGCGTGGTAACCGGAAAAGTCCTCTTTAGCACAAAAATACAGGTAATTGTGCTGATTGGGATTTAGGACTGCTTCGAGGGCTGAGATATCCGGCAGGTTTATCGGCCCCGGGGGCAACCCCGTGTATTTGTAGGTATTATAGGGACTTTCAATTTCCTTATGCACATTTAGCACACGCTTGATTTCAAAATCACCAATGGCAAAGATAAGGGTGGGATCAGCCTGGAGGGGCATGTTGATTTTAAGTCTATTCAAGTAGACGCCGGCCACTTTGGGGCGTTCATCGGCTTTGGCGGTTTCTGCCTGTACGATGGAAGCTAGGGTGGAGACTTCTGTAGGATTCATCCCCAGCTGGGCTGCTTTTGCTTTGCGTTCGTCTGTCCAAAATCGATTGTATTCCTTATACATCCTGTCGAAGAGGTCGATAGCTGTTACATTCCAGTACACTTCATAGGTGTTGGGAATAAACAGTGAAAGAACCGTTTGATGGTTAAAACCAAATTTGGAGGCGTGGACGCTATCCTGCAAAATCCGCAGGAAATCAGCTGATTCAATTTCCAGGTTTCGGGTAATTTTCTCGGCCAAATCCTCATCGGTGCGGACGTTGTTAAAAGTAATGTTGACCGGAGTCTGTCTGCCGGATCGAAGCAGACGGATTAATTCTCGGTTGGTCAACTTAGGCTCTATTTTATAGAGTCCGGGTTTAACAGATTCCTGATAGTCCATCACTTTGGCCACAAAACTGAATGTAACCAAATCTTTAATGATGCCTTGCTGAATAAGGCTGTCCCTCACTTGCTCGAAATCAGCATTGCGGGGGATTTTCAGCAGCACTGGCTCCTCTGTGTCTACCAGTGTATTGGCAGAAAAGAAAGCCTGATAAAAATAAAAGGAAAGCGAGGTAAACAACACGGAAAATGCGATGACGCCAATCATCAGGAACTTACTTTTCTTGTCTGTTATCATTTTTTTACGATGCTTCGTGGGTCCTATTTGCGCTGAAGAGTTTGTTTCCCTTTAAGGTAGCCCAATATAAAGGGCAAAGGTAACATTAAAAGTTCACATTGGATTTTTGAGAATTCAAGGAATTTTGAATTAGTAATTAATATTAAAGGATTATGCTAATCACTTAACATAAATGTTTATAAAGTTGTTTTCTCCGCTATGGGCGTAAATAAAGGGCGGATACTTAAGAACCTACTCCTTTATTCAGAGTAATTCCCTAAATTAAGGGGGCCTTTCTTTTTTTTTTGAAATAAATACTCTACTTTACAATCATAAATTGAGTGCTTTCAGGTTAATTTTGTTAGTGCATGACCAAAGGAAAAAAAAATGCCAGCAGAATTAATAAAAATTTACCCGGAAAACCCTGACCCTAGGCGCATCCAGAAAATTGTGGATATTCTCCGGGCCGGCGGTGTTATTATCTACCCTACAGATACCATATACGGTATGGGATGTGATATTTTCAACCAAAAGGCAATAGAAAGGGTTTGTCAGATAAAGGGAGTGAAGCCACAAAAGCACAACTTTTCCTTTATTTGTTACGACTTAAGTAATATTTCCGAGTTTACCCGAGCACTGAGTACACCGGTGTTTAAATTGATGAAAAAGGCACTTCCAGGGCCCTTTACCTTTATTCTGGAAGCTAACAATAAAGTCCCAAAATTACTTAACAATAAAAAAAAGACGGTAGGAATAAGGGTGCCAGATCATCCTATTCCCCGGATTCTCGTGAAGGAATTGGGGCAGCCTATTTTGACCACTTCCATAAGGGACGAAGATGACGTGATAGAATATAGCACGGATCCGGAGCTTATTTATGAAAAGTATAAGGATATCGTCGATGCCGTTGTTGACGGAGGGTATGGCCACAATGTAGCTTCTACAGTCATTGACTGTACCGGCGAAGAAATTGAGATAGTGAGACAGGGAAAAGGAGAAATCAATGAAATCATCTGATGGGACAACGGAAGTACCGCATCAATGATCAAGATTCAGGAAGTGGGACGATGATTGCAGATCTCTTTTATCTGCCTAATTTGGAGTTCTTTGCATTGGTTAAAGATGCGAATAGTATCAAGATTGCGTTGGATGATTCCTATGTCAAGCAGACTTATCGTAACCGGTGTGAGATATTGATGTCAAATAAGGTGGAATTACTAAGTATACCGGTGTTGAAGGGAAACAAAAAATCCCCATACCGGGATATAAAAATTGATTACCATCAGAAATGGCTGAATGTTCATTTGAGGGGGATGCGAAGTTCCTATGGGAAAGCTCCCTTTTTTGAGTATTTTTATCCATCCTTCGAAGAAATATTTCTTAAAAGGAAATCTTTTCTGTGGGAGCTAAACTGGGATTTACTGACAACTTGTCTGTATTTTCTCAAACTTGATGTCAAAATGGAAGTAGTGGGAGAAATCCCCTCTTACTCGGACCAAAAGGATATTAGAGGGCTATGGGATACCAAATGCCGTCATTGGGAGTGGGAATATTACACTCCCAAACCCTATATGCAGTTATTTGGCTTAGACTTTGTTCCTAATCTAAGCATTGTTGATTTGTTGTTTTGCGAGGGACCCCAATCTAAAGATAAATTGGACCTTTCAGCAAAAAAGAAATTGAACAATACGTAAAACTATTGTGTTTTACCATAAATTTGATAGTATTATAAATTGAATTGAAAAAGCTCATAAGAAAGGATATAAATGGAAGCGAAATTTTCAAATAGAGTCAAGGAAGTGATTTCCCTAAGTCGTGAAGAAGCTTTGCGATTAGGGCATGATTACATAGGCACGGAACACCTCTTGCTGGGAATGATCCGTGAGGGGGAGGGTGTCGCTGTTTCCATTCTTAAGAAACTGGGTGTTCCTTTGGATGAATTGAGGAATTCTGTGGAAAGGGCCGTAAAAGGAACCGCTAATCACAACGTGAAGAATCTAGCTAACATCCCGTTGACCAGGCAATCTGAGAAGGTGTTGAAAATCACTTATTTGGAAGCTAAAATTTTCAAAAGTCAACTTATTGGTACCGAGCATTTGTTGCTTTCTATCCTTCGGGACGAGGACAATATTGCTACCCAAATTTTGCAGAAGTTTGACGCCACTTATGATGCCGTGAAAGAAATGCTTGAATTCCAAACAGACCAAACTCCAAGATCGGGTACAGAGGCGGATGATTCCGATGACGAAGGCTCCAAATTATTCGGATCCTCAAGCGGTTCTTCAGGAAGTGCCAAAAGCGGTACGGCGGAAAAATCCAGAACCCCCGTGTTGGACAATTTCGGCAGGGATCTTACCCGAATGGCCGAGGAAGACAAACTGGATCCGATTATCGGTAGAGAGAAGGAAATAGAACGCGTCGCACAGATCTTATCCAGAAGGAAAAAGAATAATCCCATCCTGATCGGTGAACCTGGCGTAGGAAAGACGGCAATAGCCGAAGGGCTTGCACTGCGAATCATACAGAAAAAAGTGTCACGTGTGCTCTTCAACAAAAGAGTCGTTACCCTGGATTTGGCGTCGCTTGTCGCTGGGACTAAATACCGTGGGCAGTTCGAAGAGCGGATGAAAGCCGTGATGAATGAACTGGAGAAATCACCCAACGTGATCTTGTTTATAGATGAGCTCCATACTATCGTTGGTGCCGGAGGTGCCAGCGGATCCTTGGATGCTTCGAATATGTTTAAGCCGGCCCTGGCCCGTGGTGAGATACAATGTATCGGCGCAACTACCTTGGACGAATACCGTCAATACATAGAAAAAGACGGTGCCTTGGCAAGACGGTTTCAGATGGTGATGGTAGATGCTACCTCTCCGGAAGAGACAATCCAGATTTTGGAAAATATCAAAGACAAATACGAAGATCACCATAACGTTATATACACTCCTGAGGCAATTCAGGCATGTGTGAACTTATCTGATCGATATATTTCCGACCGGTTTTTGCCCGATAAAGCAATTGATATATTAGATGAAGCCGGCGCTAGGGTTCATATTAACAACATTCATGTTCCCGAGGATATCCTCCGTTTGGAGGAAGAAGTTGAGAATATCAAGGTAGAAAAAAACCGGGTCGTTAAATCTCAAAAATATGAGGAGGCAGCCCAGTTGAGGGACCGGGAGAAGAAGTTGCTGGAACAGTTGGAAAATGCCAAGGCAAAGTGGGAAGAAGAAAGCAAGACTAAACGATACGTAGTAGAGGAAGATAACGTGGCAGAGGTCATCGCAATGATGACCGGCATACCTGCTAAGAGAATCGCCCAAAATGAAGGCGTAAAACTCCTGAACATGGGGGCGGAGCTGAAAAATAAAGTGGTAGGGCAAGAAGATGCGATCAAGAAGCTGACAAAGGCCATACAAAGGACCAGAGTAGGATTAAAAGATCCCAAAAAACCAATTGGTTCTTTTGTGTTTTTAGGCCCTACCGGAGTGGGTAAAACTGAGCTCGCCAAAATGCTCGCTATATACCTGTTTGCCAAAGAAGATTCGTTGATACGGATTGACATGTCGGAGTATATGGAGAAATTCAGTGTCTCCCGCTTGGTGGGAGCTCCTCCAGGCTACGTAGGGTATGAAGAAGGTGGGCAGCTTACTGAAAAAGTAAGAAGGAAACCTTATTCTGTAGTACTCTTGGATGAGATTGAAAAGGCGCATCCGGATGTTTTCAATATCCTGCTACAAGTACTTGACGATGGAATCTTGACTGATGGTCTGGGAAGAAGGGTTGACTTCAGAAATACTATCATCATCATGACCTCTAATATAGGGGTAAGAGATCTAAAAGATTTCGGTGCAGGTATTGGTTTTGCATCCAAGGCGAAGGAGGAGAACATGGACGACGTCATGAAATCAACCATTCAAAGTGCCTTGAAAAAGGCCTTTAGTCCAGAGTTTTTGAATAGGCTTGATGATGTGGTCATTTTCAATAGCTTGAGCAAGGACCATATTCACGAGATTATCGATATTAGCCTAGGAAAGTTGTTTGCGAGAATAACCGATATGGGATATCAGATAAGACTGACGGATAAGGCAAAGGATTTCTTGTCAGAAAAAGGATATGACAAGCAATATGGTGCCAGACCGCTAAACAGAGCCATTCAAAAATATTTGGAGGATGCTATTGCGGAAGAAATCCTCAAAGGAGAGCTTTCTGAAGGAGATGTTATCTTGGCAGATTACAGCGGAGAAGGAGATGCGCTTACGATTAGTGTCACCAAAAAGGAAAATGCGGATTAATTGAACTGTTCGTAATAATACAATAATAAAAAAGCGGCCCTTATTTAGGGGCCGCTTTTTTATTATTCAATTTTAAAAAGGAAAAAATCCGATTCCACAATTTTTGCATGAAACTTGCTTGGGGATAAATCCGTTTCCATCGGAATTGCACTAGATGGACGAAGATTCACCTCTTTTGGAGCGATATAGTTGTTTATGGGGAATATGCTACACAATTAATACAAAGTGATATATGAGATTTTACATGGATTTGCTTTTTAAGATCATTTTCGCATTTTCAATACTTCCCTTTTTGATTGCGGAGAAG
>DATHWC010000256.1:0-3297 GCA_035460985.1 Lunatimonas sp. | reverse complement strand
GAGGTCTGCAGCGACGAAGGCTGGTACGGCAGATTCATCGGCATAGACAAGCACTTCAGACGGTCCGGCAGGCATGTCAATGGCTACCATTCCTTTTTTTGTGGCAAGTTGTTTGGCGGCAGTCACATACTGATTGCCGGGGCCAAATATCTTATCTACCTGTGGGACTGACTGCGTTCCATAGGTCAGGGCCGCAATGGCTTGAGCACCACCTGCTTTGACTATGGTGGTAATTCCCACCAAGTCTGCGGCATAGAGAATGGCAGGATGGATTTTTCCTTCCTGATTTGGAGGAGAGCAAAGTACAATTTCTTTGCATCCAGCAAGCTGTGCAGGAATACCCAACATAAGTACGGTTGAAAAAAGTGGTGCGGTGCCGCCAGGAATGTACAGCCCCACTTTTTGAACCGGTACACTTCTGCGCATGCAGATGACCCCTTCCATTACCTCCATCTCCAAATCGGGGGTTTGCTGCGCCCGGTGAAATTTCTCAATGTTGGACTTTGCCTGGAGGATGGCTTCTTTGAGCGTTTCTGGCACCTCCGTCACTGCCGCCATAATTTCCTCCCGAGTTACCAATAACTGGTGAATTTCTACATGATCATACTCCAACGCAAATTTTCGCAGGGCTTTATCCCCCTGCCTTTTTACTTTTTGCATGATTGGTTTTACGATCTTTTCAATATCCTTCATTTTGCGTATGGGTCGCGCAAATTCTTTCTTCCAGGTACTTTTCGAGGGATTGACGAGTACTTTCATAATTGGGAGAGGGGTGTGTATAAAAGCGGATTTTATAGTATCATTTTTTCTATGGGGACCACCAGGATTCCTTCCGCGCCGGCAGCGCGCAGTTCCTCGATATTTTCCCAAAATTGGTCTTCGCTAAGGACAGAATGTACCGAGGACCATCCTTTTTGCGCCAGAGGTAAAATGGTTGGACTGCGCATTCCGGGGATCAGGGAAATGATTTTTTCCAAAGCGTCATTTGGGGCATTGAGCAATACATATTTACTGCTTTTGCCCTTTTGGACAGCATTCATACGGAAAAGCAGCTTATCTACTATGGCCTTTTTTGCCGCATTCATGCTAGGGTGGCTGATCAATGCCGCTTCCGAGCGGAAAATCTCCTCTACTTCCTTCAGGCCGTTCATCATCAGGGTAGATCCTGAACTAACGATATCACAGATGCCTTCTGCCAGTCCAATACTTGGGGCAATTTCTACAGATCCACTTATTTCATGGATTTCCGCCTGAATTTTATTTGCTTTCAGGTAGTCTCCCAAAATTTTCGGATACGAGGTAGCAATGTTTTTGCCTTCGAAATATTTCAAACCCGGATACTCCTCACTTTTGGGTATGGCAAGCGATAGCCTACATTTTGAGAAGCCCAATTTTTTCAAAACCAGAACATCCTTATTTTTTTCAACCAGTTCATTTTCTCCGACGATGCCCAAATCAGCAACACCGTCAGCCACATACCCTGGTATGTCGTCATCTCTTAAAAACAGAAATTCTATAGGAAAGTTTGTGGATGTTGATTTGAGTTTGCCGGTTCCGTTATAAAATTTTATGCCACATTCTTTGATGAGACTAAGTGAGTCTTCACTTAACCTACCACTTTTCTGTACGGCAATACGTATGATATTTTCCATGAAATAAGATTATACGGGTAAAGGGATTGGGATAGAATGAAAGAGACTGAAGCTTGGAACCAAAGGGTTCATAAGGTGCGGTATATAGTTATTCCCCGATATAGGAATGATGGTGCACAGCGTGAAGATGTGCGTATACCCGAACAAAAAATGAATGGACTGCAATATGTTGCCTTACTTGCTTCATAACTCAATCGCAAATTTAACGAGGTATTTCTAACATCCAAAGAATCGTCCGGAATTTAACGCTATAACTGCCTCCAATAAAAGAGTCCCCAGAGATTTTCCGGAGGACTTATGTGATCTGGTGTATCAGGGAAAACACCTGCCCAATATTTTTTCCAGAGATCAAAACCCCGGCTTGGATGTTGGGGAAAATTATTGTTTTGTTCTTAGTAGGCTGTTTTTTTTCAAGTTTCTTTGATCTAAAAATTTAATTTCCCGATTATGGAAGTAAAAGTAGCGGAAATATTTTCCTCTAAAATAATTTGTAGCTAGACTGAGCCAAAAAAAGGTTAAAATGGGCGATTTGATCGGCGAGTAAATTCGGAAAAGTGACTCTGGGAAATGTAATGTAAAAAGTGAAGTGGGGGCAGGTTGCCCTAGCCCCCTATTTTCTTGGCTTTATACCCGGCTTGGACCAAGTATTCCATTATTTTCGTTCTAAAATCACCCTGAATCAAAATCTCCCCTTCTTTACTGTTTCCACCCACACCACATTTGATCTTAAGTGTTTTGCCTAGCTCCTTCAAATCCTCGTCTCTACCAATGAAGCCAGTAATCAAAGTTACCTGTTTTCCTCCGCGGGATTTTTTATCCAACTGAACCCGTAGATTTTGCTGGGAGGCAGGCAAAGTCTCTCCCTCCGGGTTTTTACCGGTATCAAAATTGAAATCGTCGGATGTTGAATAAACTAAACCGTCTCTTTTTTTCCAGTCGTTGTCTTTATTTCGCGCCATTGAATCAAATTAAGCTATTTTCATCGTCCAAACGGGCCTTTCCGCGGAATTGACAACGTCTTCCGCGATACTTCCGCTGAGCAAGTGCAAGAATCCAGTACGGCCATGGGTAGCCATGGCAATCATATCCGCGTTGAATTCGTTGGCATATTCGATAATCCCTTCCTCCTCTGAACTGCTGTTAAAAATATCAATCTTCACATTTTCCAATTCATTTACGGAAATGAAATCATTGATTTTTTTATTCGTTACCAAGGTGTTCTCAAACGAATTCGGTGTGTTTATTTTTACCAGACTAATCTTGGCATGCAACAAAGCCTGGAGATCCTTCAGTTTGGAAATGATTTTCTTACTGTTTTCACTGAAATCACTGGCAAAGACTATGTTTTTTATGCTTTCGGCTGAAGTAGGCCTTTTGATGGTCAGGACCGGCGCTTTGGAGTGACGGACTACTTTTTCTGTGTTTGATCCGATCAGCAGTTCTTCAAGCCCACTGGATCCCTTGGATCCCATTACCACCAAGTCCGCCTTTATCTCTGTGATTTCGCTGGAAATGCCAGCATAAGGGTTACCAAAAGAGATTTTGCTGCTAAATCTGTAAGGCTTAACGGCATGGGCTTCTTCAAGCTCTGCCATCTGTTTTTTTCGCTTTTCAACCATATCAACGACGAATATTTTATCGATGT
>DATHWC010000255.1:0-42802 GCA_035460985.1 Lunatimonas sp. | reverse complement strand
GTGGGGTCCCATGCACTGGGGACACGCTATTTCCACCGATTTGGTTTATTGGGAGCATATGCCAGTGGCCTTGGCTCCCGACAGCCTTGGGACTATTTTTTCCGGATCCGCAGTGATGGACCTAGAGAATACAAGTGGCCTAGGCACAGACGAAGACCCAGCAATGGTAGCCATATTTACTTACCATGATAAGGCGGGGGAAGATGCCGGCAGGGAGGATTTTCAGACCCAGGGAATTGCATACAGCACGGACAAGGGAAGAAGCTGGACCAAGTACGAAGGAAATCCGGTATTAAAAAACCCGGGCATTCGGGATTTCAGAGATCCTAAAGTGGCATGGGTGGAAACTTCTCCGGAGCAAGGTAAATGGATCATGACCCTTGCGGTAAAAGACAAAATTAGTTTTTACTCATCTCCCAATTTGATAGACTGGTCATTGGAATCCGATTTCAATCCGGAATGGGCAGCATATGGGGGAGTTTGGGAATGTCCTGACCTTTTTACCCTGACTACGGATGAGGGAGAGGAAAAATGGATTTTGTTTGTAAGTATCAATCCTGGCGGTCCTAATGGCGGATCTGCCACCCAATACTTTATTGGCGATTTTGACGGCAGCAATTTCAATGTAGAAAGTAGCGAAATCCTGTGGCTGGACTACGGTACTGATAACTATGCGGGAGTAACTTGGTCCAATATACCTGATTCGGATGGAAGAAGGTTGTTTATTGGATGGATGAGCAATTGGAAATATGCGGAAATAGTCCCGACTGAAAATTGGCGTTCTGCCATGACACTTCCCAGGTCGCTGCATTTGGTGAAGAAAGGAAATGAATTTCTGGTTTCTTCTAGTCCCGTGGAGGAATTGGAGAAAATCAGATACTCTTCCGAAAGCATTTCTGATGAAGGTATTAACCTTACAGAAGAATTGGTAGAATTGGTGCTTCAACCAGAAGAAGCAGATTTCTCCGTGGAATTCAGTAACGATGGCGGAGAAAAACTCCTAGTAACCAAGGTGGGAGAACAATTGAGCTTGGATCGCAGCACATCAGGTGAAACGGATTTTTCGGACGGTTTCGGTAAAGTTCACCATGCTCCAATAGCTGCTGCAAAAGTCGATAAAGTCCACATCTTTCTGGACAGGTCTTCAATTGAGGTATTTATCAATGACGGGGAAACGGTAATGACGGAAATTATATTTCCCACGAAGCCATACACTGATTTGAAGATGACAGGTTTTGGCGAAAACAATATCCTTTATTATTTGGAATCGATTTGGTAAAATTTAGGAATAAAAATAAGTTAGTAAACTCATAAGATTAAGATGGGGGAAGTCATTTTAACGTACCCCCCATTTTTCTTATTTGGAGGATTACCAATATAGTATTTCATTTCCCCGGCTATTATTCACTCGAAGACTTTAAAATATGCAAAGTAAGAACTATGTCCTTTTCCTGTCCATCACCGCTGCACTTGGTGGTTTTTTGTTCGGGTTTGATACAGCAGTGATTTCAGGTGCGGAAAGAGATATTCAAAAACTCTGGGATTTAGATGATTTAAGCCATGGTCTAGCTGTGGCTATCGCTCTTTATGGTACGGTATTCGGGGCGTTATTTGGGGGAATTCCTGCGGATAAATTTGGACGGAAAACTTCTTTGTTGTGGATTGGTATTTTTTATTTAGTATCTGCTATGGGATCTGCCTTTGCCCCTGACGTCATTACGTTTATGGTTTTTAGGTTTGTTGGCGGCTTGGGAGTAGGTGCTTCTTCGGTGGTAGCACCCATGTATATTAGTGAAATTGCCCCTGCCGCCCGACGGGGTCAACTTGTAGCGCTTTATCAATTCAACATCGTTTTTGGAATTCTAATTGCCTACCTCTCCAATTACCTTATAGGAACTGCGAATCTTGATGAGTCTTGGAGATGGATGCTTGGGGTGGAGGCCATTCCCGCCTTGATATATAGTATATTAATTTTCAAAGTTCCAAAAAGCCCCAGATGGCTCATTGCGAAGAAAATGGATTTGGAAGGTGCCAGGGCGATTTTGTCAAGAACAGATCCAGAGGGAGCGGAGGTAGCCATCAAGCTGGCTATAGAAGAGGCGAATGAGTTGAGGGGAGCTGTTGGAGTTTCTACGTTATTTCGTGGTAAATTCCGTAAAATCAGTATTATGGCAATTTTGATTGCATTTTTCAATCAGATGTCAGGAATTAATGCTATCATATATTTTGCGCCAAGGATATTTGAATCCGCCGGCATATCCACAGAAGATGCACTAGTTTCCACTGTTGGAATTGGTCTGATGATTGTGGTAGCTACGATGGTGGGGCTTTTTCTTATTGATAGAATTGGTAGGAAAATGTTGATGTATATTGGGTCAGTTGGCTATATCATTTCCCTTTCCCTGATGGCATACAGTTATTTCGGGGGAGCCATCGACTCTAGTTGGTTGCCGATTTTTGTATTTGCTTTTGTTGGTGCTCATTCAATAGGACAGGGGGCAGTAATCTGGGTGTTTATCTCGGAAATCTTTCCTAATGAGCTTCGGGCATTTGGGCAGTCCTTGGGCTCCTTTACCCATTGGATCTTTGCCGCTCTCGTAGCCAATATATTTCCTTTTGTTGCAAACAGTTACGGCGCGGGAAATATTTTTGTTTTTTTCGCTATAATGATGGTACTTCAATTGATTTGGGTAGCTACCCGTATGCCTGAAACGAAGGGAAGGTCGCTAGAGGAAATCCAGTTGGATTTACAGTCAAACAAATTACCCTAAGTGCGCAAACCTTCCAGGTTTTGATCATAATCAGTTATTTGTCTAAATTATTAGAATGAAATCTGGAAGATTTTTCTTTATTGGACGATCGCACAATGACCGAAATTACTTTTTCTTCACCCTTGTCCGTAATTCAAATCTTCGTAGACCGTTCCGATCGGGTATGGTGTGCCAGATCGGGAGGATATGCCCTGTATCAAAATAACAACTGGACCTACGACGAAGAAACTTTCAAAGAGATAAGCGTTTTTGCTATAGCTCAAGCCCCAGACGGCACCATCTGGCTGGGAACGGGAGATGGGGTTTATCTATTGATGATGTGATTATTTAATGGAATGATGCCATTACCTGTTTTTCATTTACGGATGGCCATTGCAAATGGCCTTATGGTATAGGATTTTCAAATGATATTTTCGTAGATATCAGGGAGAAATTGCAAATTTCACCCGGCAAGAGAATAGTGTTCCTATCAATAGGAGTAAAACGGATATTTGTATTGGCTTGAGTGGAATTATTTTAAATTAAAAATTATTCCCTATTTTAGATGACCAATATAAACAAACATAAAGTCAATGGCTCAATAACCCAGATCAACTTAATTATGAAAACTTTAATCAAAAAATCCTTATACCTTTTTTTATTTTTCTGCCTAGGTTTTCCCTTTTCCGTTGTCATAGCCCAAGTCCCCGCTGAAATTGATGATGAAGTCCTGTTGGAGCTTTACAAGGGAGCCAGGGTGACGGATGTGGTGGATGGCATGGTTACCGTCGGTTATATGGATGTGGGTGTAATGGATCCCAAGATAGCCCCACTCTGGAAGGATGTGGAAACCATGGCGCACCGTTTTGCTGGTATCGCTGTAACAGTTCGGTACGGTCCTACCAATAGACCCATGCATCCCGGTGCGGACCTTACTATGCCGGAGAATTATGAGGTATACAGGAAATGGCGGGGAATGTGGTATTCCCAGCTTTCCGCTGAGCCATTTGGTGAATTTATCAAAAAAGGCACGGTGGTGGTAATGGACAATAAAGACGACAACGATACAGGATCCACCGGCTCCAAAAACATCATGGACTGGCAGGAAAAAGGTGCCGTAGGGTTGGTGTCGGCAGGGGGCGTCAGGGATATTGATGAAGTCATCCGTCAGAGAAATCCGGTTTACACCAACTATTTTGAAAGAGGCCGTGGGGAAAGGATCGGAAGAAATGAAGTTATCGATGTACAGCGACCCGTGGTAATCGGCGGATGTACGGTATATCCCGGAGACGTGATTGTAGCAGATGGGGATGGCGTGGTTGTGGTGCCAAGAAGAGCTGCTGTGAGAGTAGGGCAGATTGCCTACATGGAATTGGTGGATGACATTAAGGGGAGAAGGGCACTTTACGAAAAAGTTGGAAAAGAGTACGATAAAACGGTAGAACTACCGGAAGAACCCGCTTTATTTTTCAAGCGGCTGGGATTACCGGAGGACCCTAACAAACCCTAGTAGAAGTTTTGATTTGTTCTTAAGAACAAGACTCCTTATTGAATGGCTTATTTTTCAGAAATCAAATCCACCAATTTTCCTGTAATCAGGGAAATTAGGTGGATTTATTTAAGAACTGAAGTCCAATCCCACCACCTGATGGTCCAGAATGGAAGATATTGCGAGTCTTACTTTTCCCTTATTTAGAGAATATTCCTATTTTTCTCCAACAATCAATAGCTTGACATCAGGTACATTAAAGATCTTGCAAAAACTTAAGGTGTTGCAGGATTTTAAACATTTTCCAACGAGTATAATTATTTAAGATCTAGTCCCTTTCTTAATGGTGAAATAAAAGGTGCTTCCTTTAACCATCTCTGATTCCAACCAAACTTCGCCTCCCATTCTTTCGATGCTTTTCTTTACCATAGCCAAACCCATGCCTGTACCTTCGTATTGCTGAGGGGAATTCAGCCGTTTAAAGAAATTAAAAACTTGGTGCTTTTGATTTTCTGCGATACCAATCCCATTATCCTTTACCATAATGGTATAGGTTTTATCGTTCTCTTCCACACGAATGGAAACAAGTGGCGTTTTCCCTTCGGCAACAAATTTAAAAGCATTGGAAAGAAGGTTTTGAAATACCTGCAGGTAACCTGCCAATGAGCCCTTAACTGTAGGTAATTTTTCGCTGGTAACTATGGCTCTCTTTTGCTCAATTTCAGTTTGAAGAATTTGCTTTACCTCCATAAACACCTCATTCAGGTCCACGGTTTCGGTAGTGGTGAAACCGGAAGACTGATGATATTCCAGTAAATCCGTAAGCATTTTGTTAATCCTTTCCGCGCCGTCCAATGCCATTTCTATATAAGATTGGGCTTTTGGGGCCAAGCTTTCTCCATACTTTTCATGAAACACCGTTAAAAACGATTTTACCATTCTTACAGGTTCTTTTAAGTCATGTGAGACAGAATAAGTAAACAGGGTCATATTTTGGTTAACCGCATTCAGTTCTTTATTTAATATTTCGATTTTTTGGTTTTTACGCACCAACTCACGCTTGTTGTTGATCAATTCGTTGTTGAGTGAGGAGAAGTCATTTAACAATGCTTCATTAATTTCCCTCTTCTCAACATCCTTAAGAATATTAACCACCTTTTTTTCGGTGAGCCGTATTTGGTTTATCTGCTCATTATTAATCAGCATGATTTCTTCCAATGCTTTTTCGGTAGATGTCAGTTCGGTACTTCCGCAGAGTAAAACCGTTTCATCCAATAAATAGCCAGAAAATATGTAAGTAGTTTGTTTATCATTAAAGTGCAGCGCGAGGACCGTATTTTTTTCCATGGCATTTTCCTGAATGGAGAGCCAGAAACTACCCAATTCCTTAATGGAAATCGGAGAAACAAGGCTATGTAAACCGACAGGAAGCTTAATGTCTTCCAACAGGCAGCCGGTATCTAAAAAAATTTGTGTCACTACCCCATGTTTGTTACACTGCAGGATGATTTTGTTGGCATTCTCTATTTTTTCCATGTTATGGATTTACCAGATTGTTAGCCGTTTGAATAGCCTGATCAGCATTTTCAGCAAAAGCATCGGCAGCTACTTTCTGCCACAGATTCGGATTAGTAAGAAATGGATACCCACCCACCATTATTTTTAAGTTTGCGAAATCCTTATCGTCGTGTATTTTTTTGATTAAAGTCGCAGCCTTGCTTACATGGAGAGGCAGGGTTACCGAAAGAGCCAGAACATCTGCCTTGTATTCTTTTAAATATTTCTGTAAATGAGTATCAGGTAAATTACTACCCAAATAATAGGTGTCCCATCCATCCATCTCAAAATAATCGGTGACCATACGTATGCCCAATTCGTGCATTTCACCTGAAATAGAACAGGCAACCAATGTTTTCCCCTTTCGTTTGGTAGAAAAAATATGCTGGTATAGGCCCGACATGATCTGCTGGGTTGCGGCAGTACAATAATGCTCGTGGGCGACAGTAATTTTATTACACTGCCAAAGGCGGCCTACTTCATATTGGGATACTTGAAAGATAAATTGATACACATCTTTGATTGAAGTGCCATTTTGAACCAATTCTGAAATCAGTAGTGCTGCTTCCTGCCTTTTCCCCAGTAACAAAAACTCCAAATAGCTATTTACTTCATTTTTTAGGGGATTGTCATCAGTGATAAATGATAGGATTTCTTCCGCTTTTTCATTTAGCTTTTCGTTGGCAGCAAAGATATATTCCTTAGAAACGGCGGAAAACTGGCTGTCCATGATTTCATAAATGGCTTTTTGAACGAAAATAAGGTTATCGTGAAGGTCTGTCTCCGGAATATTTCTTGATTTTAACATGGTTGCCGCCCAGAGTATATAATTCGCATACATATCCGGGAGATTCATTGTCAATGCTTCAGCCAGAAATTGGAGGTGAAAAACGGCATCTTCATAACAACGATTTCTTCCCTCTTCTCCGTATTGGTTTATCAAACCGGGATTGTGTTCAAAATGTAAGCTTGTAATACGGTTGGCCAGTTCATCTGATTTTTCAACAAACGATTGCACATTCAGTGTAGTCATAATTAACTGCAAATGTATTCGTATTTGGTTAGTTCCCAGCTTTTAGGGACTAGTTTCAAGCCCTTGGGGATATTTTGATGCGATTCCTTCAAATGATTGCGATGCCAATTTTCAAAATCTTCGTCACTTTCCCAATAAGTAATCAGGTGAATTTCCGCAGGATTATTTATAGGACTTAATACATCCAGTTTCACAAATCCTTTAGCATTCTCCACAAATTCAGGCCGGTTTTTGAAAGCATTCTTCACTTCCTTTTCCATACCATTTTCAATTATAAATTTACTAACCATAACAATCATTTTTTTAAGGTAACACTTTAATTTGGGAGATTTTTAATATGTCAGGTTAAGTGGTATTATATAAATCGACAAATGGTAATAAGATTGGCCTGATAAAAAAATGAATAACTATAAAAGGTTTGAATATCAAATATTTGGGTAGTTATACCCCGATGATTGTAGCAAAACGTTATTAAGTAGCAATTCTTCTATTAGTGGTATATACGGTAGCTAATAAACAACTTATTTTTAATGGATAATTATATGTTGATACACATTATTGACACGTTCAACAACGATGTAATCATATAATATACGGCTAATCGGGATTTCAAATCCCGAATTCAAACAGAGGGATTTGCAATTCCAAACCCTTACATTAAATTTGGCATTATTAATTGATTACCTGTCGGCTTTGATTGCAGACTCATAAACATCGTCAACCCCTATCCCATATCTGTTCACTACCATTAATCTGAATCCTAAAATCCGCAATCATAAATCAACATACCGATCAGTCCTGATTATTGCCCCATAAATTTTGAAGTCAAACCCCAAAAGACATGAAATTATTATTGAAATGTTCGATCTACCTCGGTGTAAGTACAGCTTTGTTTGCAGTTATTACCCAGGAAGCGATATCCCAGAACAGGAGTTCCGGGAGGAGTTTTGCCACCCGCTCTGAGGTATTGGCACAAAATGGGATGGCATGTACGAGTCATCCATTATCCACCCAGGTAGCCCTGGATATTTTAAAACAGGGAGGAAACGCAATAGATGCTGCCATAGCTGCCAATGCGATGGAAGGTGTGGTAGAACCTCATGTAAATGGAATTGGCGGAGATCTTTTTGCTATTATCTGGGATGCAAAAACCCAAAAATTGTATGGGTTAAATGCCAGCGGAAGGTCCCCCCACTCCCTCACATTGCAACATTTTAAAGATCAAATTCTGGACTTTATTCCTGCATTAGGGCCGTTGGCTGTTTCTGTTCCCGGCTGTGTTGACGGTTGGTATGAGATGCATCAGCGCTTTGGTAAAATGGAAATGGCCAATATTTTAGCTCCAGCCATTAAATACGCCAGTGAGGGATTTCCTGTGGCAGATGAATTAAGCCAGTCTATAGGCACAAAAAGATACGATGAATACCCTGAATTCAGAGAGCACTTTTCTATTGAAGGAGAAATTCCTAAAAAGGGAGATATTTTAAAACGACCTGACCTGGCCAGTACCTTGCAGAAGATCGCTAGCGGTGGCCGGGATGAATTTTACAAAGGAGAAATAGCTAAAACCATTGATCAGTATATGAGAGAAAACGGTGGCTTTTTATCTTTAAAAGACCTGGAGGACCATCGTTCGGAATGGATTGATCCGGTATCCACCACCTACCGAGGATATGAAGTTTGGGAGCTTCCGCCAAATGGTCAGGGAATAGCAGTATTGCAAATGCTGAATTTATTGGAAGCCTATGACTTTAAGGATATTCCATTTGGTTCACCGGAGCATCTTCATTTATTTACGGAAGCAAAAAAACTTGCCTATGAAGATAGGGCAAAATTCTATGCAGATCCGGAGTTTAACAAAATACCCGTAAGCACTTTGATATCCAAGGAATATGCGGATGAACGAAGGAAACTGATCAACAGAGAACTTGCAGGGTCGAATTATGAGGCTGGAAATCCCGGACTTAAGGTCGGAGATACCATTTATTTAACGGTAGCGGATAAAGAGGGAAACATTGTTTCTTTAATCCAAAGCAACTACATGGGGTTCGGATCGGGCCTGGTGCCAAAGGGTCTAGGGTTTATGCTGCAGAATAGGGGAGCTTTATTTAACCTGAATGAAGGGGAATTTAATACCTACGAACCAAATAAGAGACCGTTTCATACGATAATTCCAGCCTTTGTAACCAAGGACGGGCAACCATTTTTTAGTTTTGGAGTAATGGGAGGCTCTTTTCAACCCCTTGGACATGTACAAATCCTGATGAATATGATTGATTTTGGAATGAATATTCAGGAAGCTGGAGATGCTCCCCGATTTGACCATCAGGGGTCTTCAGAACCTACAGGAGAAAATTCGCAAGGGGTAGGAATAATCACAATGGAAGTTGGGTTTCCAAACGAAACCGTCAAAGCACTTTATTCGATGGGGCACAGATTCGGGTATGCCCCCACTCACCTCTATGGCGGATATCAGGGCATTCGATACGATCCTGTGAATAAAGTTTATTATGGGGCTTCAGAATCCAGGAAAGACGGCCATGCGGCTGGATATTGACAGGGATGGCATTTCAGCTATCAGCTATTCGGGATTGCAAATCCCGAATAGCTGATAAAAAGGATTTGAAACCCTATGAATTCCCAATAGCTTTTAAATGCTATATTTTTTTATTTCACAAACCGAAAAGCCAAGATCCTCCCTAATCCCCGCCTTTAATCCCAACTGAAAAATACCCACCCTGCAACCTATAGTCAAATTTAAATGGACTTTAATGAATTAATTTCAATCATCAAAGCGGGATAGAACATGGCTCCGGATTTTTATACTGCGGATTGAGGTTGCAAATACATTGGAACTTGAAAAAATTTAATTCCCCAATCCTTTTATGACTACGTTACCTGTTCCACCTGCTTGGCAGGGATATTGGAATTCCCTCCTTGCTCCCCGGACATCATTAATAGTTTTATAAAAATCATCCAGATATTTTAAGGTAGACCGGATATACTTTTTGTCCAGAAGTTCACTATTTATATAAAGAGAATAGATATCTTCTTTTAGTTCATTAAAATGAAGGAAGACGCTATCGAAGCCTGCCATTTCATCCATACAAAAGCCCCGGTACCGCCTCTGTCTGATAGAACGCAGTTTTAATTCCTCCGCGGGCTTGGCATAGGGTGCGCCGACTATACCTGCATGGTCAAAATCATATGGCACGGTAACTGTTCTGGATGAGGAATCAGGAGCAATCAGTTTTATATTTTGTCGGTATTGCACAGACCAGTCCGTATTGCCGATCATATATTGAAAGACAGCCATTTTCAAAAAATCATTCCGTACGGTTTGCTCTGGCCTGATCAGTTGCTTGTCAATCGAAATACTGTTGTTTCTTGCGGCCATTTGATCTTCTTCTTCAAGCAAAATCCCAAAAAAAGGGCCCTTGTCCCTTGGATTCAACTCAGGGTCATCCAATATCAGTTCCACCAATTGGGCGCGGAAACTTTTGGGAGAAATCAAGTTATAAAGTTTGTACACGTAATACTCCTGAAGGACATATTTATCCCCCCTGCAGGGCATTACCAATTTCATTCTGTCCTGTTGGTTAAAGATGGTTCCTTCACGGTTTTTTTTGGAGAAATTCAACAGTAATGGAGGATGGGTGCAATTTCCTTTGGCTCTGCGGAAATTACCCCGTGTCCGGCTCCGAATAGGAATGGAAATCAGGGAGGAATCCTCGCCCAGGTAGGATATGGTAATTGGCCGGAATTGCGGTTTACCCGTTCGGTCATTCAACAACTCCTTCAAATCACCTGAGAGCGTAATTGGAATTATTTCATCCCCAAACAACGATACCGGTTGGGCATTCAATAGGCCTGAAATTAAAAAAAGAACAAGCAGGCCTATGGTTTTTATTTTCTTTAGTATGCTGCAATCCATAGTTGAGGCTTTTTATTGGAGTTGAATCCAAAGGGGTTCCCCATTGAATTATTTCCTTTACATGAACCTGTCCTAATTTAAAAAAATAATCAAAATTAACATGCCTAATGTCAAAAAATAATATGAATATGTTATATTCATAAAAATGATAGGAACGGTTTAGGTGTATTTAAGATTATGGGGATTGAAAATTTTGATACAGTATGGAAAGTGAAATAGAAGGCCGAAAGAAAAAATCAGGAAGAGAAAGGGAGACGCTTTTTCGGACCACTTATCGAAACCAAACGAATCTGAGGCAGATCATAGATAACAAGGCAAACATTATAATTAGTATCAATACCGTTATCATATCCTCCATCATCGCTATTTCCGGATATGGGATAATTGCCGATCAAATGGATTTTTATCGGTTCAACATTATAATCCCAATGATGATCATCGTTCTTTCATGCCTTGCTTCGGCTATTTTGGCCATCTTGGCTGCCCAACCTAAAATTACTGAGTCCCATTTAACATCCAATCCCAGCGAAAAGCAAAGTTTGCTGTTCTTTGGGGTAATTGCTGAGTATTCTCAAAAGGATTACATTGCAAAGATGGAAGAGTTATTGCATTCCAGAAAAGATATCTATGAGCAAATGCTCATAGATTTGTATGGTCAGGGAGTCATTTTAAAACAGAAATATAATCTATTAGGATATGCCTACCAGGTTAACATGTACGGGTTTGGATTAGGGGTACTTACTTTTTTGATCTTCTTGCTTTTTAATTAAAACCTCCCTATTTTTTGGAGATTATTGATTATATTTAACCAATTACTTTATATAGTGATTTTTATATTTTTTTATTTGGTATTGCAGGATGTGTTTAAATTTATCCATTCGGGTGGCACAACCTAATTATTCTGGTTTGTGCAAATATACGGATTTCATTGCGCTAAAAGGAGCAGTTTATCCGGTGGGTGTTGAAGGTAAAGGTCTACAATGAAATAAGATATAGATGAAGCTGGGATTAGCTGCTTTTGTTTTATTCTTGCTGTTATATAGTATCAACGTTGCCCAGGAAGCACCCGGTAAGGAGCTTTTTGGGAACCCAAATCCCTTAGAGATCCGATTGGGATACGCTTTTAGAGAACTGCGGAGAAGCAATAGCGACAAACGTTATTTCCCGACATATCTTCATTATAGAATTGATAAAGAAGCTTGGGATTCCATCCAGGTTGATGTCCGTGCCAGGGGTGTTTACAGGAGAAAAAATTGCTTCTTCACTCCTTTGAGGGTGAGGATAAATGCAAAGGAAAGAAGTGGTACCTTGTTTGAAGACCATAAAACCCTCAAGCTGGTACTTCCGTGCCAGACACATGGGAATGCCAATGATTTGATTATCAAGGAGTATCTATGTTACAAACTCTATGAGCTAATCACCCCCTATTATTTTAGAACTAGATTAATAGCGCTGAGGTTAACTGATGAGCGGGGTAGACAGTCTAAATCATATGATCTGAAAGCCTTTTTTATCGAGGACGAAGACTTGATGGCTAAAAGATTAGGCGGAAAAATCATGAAACCTGAGGAAATATATCCTTTCCTTCTGCAGGATACTTCTGCTGTCAGACATGATTTTTTCCAGTTCATGATTGCCAATACCGATTGGTCCGCTGTTTCCCAACATAATATCAGGATTCTACAGGTCCCTCCCATAACCAAAATCCACGTTCCATATGATTTTGATATGTCGGGCCTGGTCAACGCCCCTTATGCGCAAGTGAGTGAATTTCTGCCCATATCTAACGTCCGTGAGCGGTTATATCGGGGTTTTTGCCGTGGTGAAGAATTATTTCAATTTATAAGAGCTGAATTTATATCATTTGAAGATCAATTTTGGGGGATTTTAAGTGAAATAGAAACAGAAATCCACCCGGATGAGAAGGATCGCCTTCGGAAATTCTTTGATGCATTCTTCGTCATCTTAAAGAGCGACCGAGAGTTTAATGAAAATATAGCATTAAAATGCAGAACCACACGATAAACAGAAATAATTCAAAACCATTTTTGACAGTGACTCTTACATCGTTAAAAACGGTTTGGGGTGATCATTTAAGAATAATAAACTGAAAAATCATGAAAATGACAGGCCTGATTCTCCGCATATGTACGCACGGATTTCTCTTAGTTTTCTTGCAATCCACCTATGGTCAAAGCCTCCTTGTCCCCCCTTATCTGCAGCCAGGTGATTCACCCAAACTCAGAAAGGAACAAAAAGTGGTAATCTGGCAAACAGACAGTATCCCCGGTGATTTTAGAGTGGAATGGGCACTTGGAAATTCTGTAGAATCCGCGCCTAAGCGCAAGTCAGTCAAAATCTCCTCCGTTAAACTCCACCTGAACAATGAAACCTCCTATCTTTATCGGGCAACTATGAAGAGGCTGAATTTTGATGAAATCTATACGTACCGGGTTTCACTGGGTCAAACAGTCATTGCTGAAAACACCTTTACTTCCCGCACAAAGAAATCCCAGACAAAATTTGCTGTATTTGGGGACCCTGGGGTAGGATCAATGGAACAGGCTGCCTTAGCGTACCAGATGTACCAACACAAACCTCAATTTGCCCTTGTGACCGGAGATATGGCTTATTCCTACGGTCGTGAACTAGAATACAGGGTCCGTTTTTTTCCTTATTACCTTAGACCGGTGGCTACGCCGGATAAAGGCGCCCCCCTGATGGGTTCCATCCCCTTCTATATGCTTCTCGGAAATCATGATATTTATAGTGCTGATTTTGAGAAATACCCCGATGGGTTGGCTTTCTTTTATTACAGCGATTTGCCGCTGAATGCCCCCATACCTCAACAGGTGGTAAAACCGGAGGGCGACGAGGGTTTGATTCGTGCTTTTTTGAAAAACACGTCCCCCAGGTATCCTAGGGTTTCCAATTATTCCTTTGAATATGGCAATGTTTATATAGCCTGTCTGGATGCCAATTACTATGCCAATCCCTTGGACCCTTCGCTGATTCAATGGCTCGAAAAAGATATAAAAAGCAGCAAGGCTGATTGGAAAATTGTGGCTTTCCATCATCCGCCTTTCAGTTCCAGCCACCAGCATTATGAATATCAGGTAATGCGATTATTGTCACCTGTGATAGAAGGCTTGGGAGTGGACTTGGTGTTTAACGGTCATATACACAACTATCAGCGCACCTTTCCCCTAAAGTTTGAACCTGAAAAAGATGAAGCTGGAACAAGGTACATTATATCAGATGAAGGGAGTGTGAATGGAGGATTTAGTCTGGATAAACATTTTGACGGCACTACAAACACCCAGGCAGATGGTATAATATATATCATCAGCGGTGCCGGCGGTGCAGGTCTATATGAACCCGAAATAAGTGAAAAATCTGATTTATGGAAGGAAGGCCCACCCGAAAACTGGGTACCCTACACCGTGAAACTGGTTTCAGACAGGCATTCCTTTACGATGGTAGAAACTAATGGAAAGGTGTTAACCTTGAAGCAGATTGATACGGAAGGAAAGGTATTTGATCAAATCAAAATGACTAAGTAATCGATTTTAAGTATATGAAAGCCTGGCTTCTAAATAGAATTTCAAATCTGGATACAGCTTCAAATCCGCTGGAGCTGGCAGATATTCCTGTACCTGAACCGAAATATTCCGAAATACTTATTAAAGTTCTCTGCTGTGGGATATGCCATACGGAATTGGATGAAATTGAAGGACGGACACCCCCACAGCAGTACCCCATTATTCCAGGCCATCAAGTAGTGGGAATTGTAGAGAAATGCGGCAAGCATACCAACTTTATCAAAAACGGGGACAGGGTAGGCGTAGCATGGATATTCGCTGCCTGCGGCCAATGTGAATACTGTGTAACAGGAATGGAAAATTTATGTCCCAGTTTTAAAGCCACAGGAAGAGATAATAACGGCGGCTACGCCCAATACATGGTAGTCGACGAGCGATTTGCCTATAGTATTCCTTCCACATTTTCCGACATTGAAGCCGCACCCTTATTATGTGCCGGAGCCATCGGCTACCGGTCATTGATGCTAACGGTCATTACGGATGGGCAGACACTAGGCCTCACCGGTTTTGGGGCTTCCGGTCACCTTGTTCTGAAAATGGCCCTACATCTGTATCCAAATTCACCTGTATATGTTTTTGCAAGGAGTAAAGATGAGCAAAAGTTCGCTTTGGATCTAGGAGCTACTTGGGCAGGAAAGATCACAGATACTCCCCCTCAAAAAACCAATGCCATTATCGATACCACTCCTGTTTGGAGCACAGCGATAGACTCCCTGTTGCATTTGAAGCCCGGGGGCAGACTGGTGATCAACGCCATTCGCAAAGAGTCAAGTGACCTGGATGCCCTTTTGAACATCTCCTATCAGGATCATTTGTGGATGGAAAAGGAAATAAAAACAGTAGCTAACATAACACGAACAGATGTAAGCGAGTTTCTCACACTGGCAGCTTCCATACCAATTATCCCGGCTGTAGAAACCTATCCATTCGACAAAGCGAATGAGGCCATAATGGATCTCAAACACAAACATGTGATGGGAGCCAAGGTTTTGGTATGCGGATAAACCTAGAATTTTTACCGCTTTTGTTTTCGATGACATAACGCCCCATATCCGTTTAAAATCAGAATAGTAGTTTGTGGTGAATACTACTTCTATAATCCAAGAACAAATGCAGCGAAATCTCAAGCCAAGGTGTTCAGGAACCGGTGCTTTTTTTAAGGTAAGGCGACTGGTCAAATGCCTGATCGATGGTAGATCTTAGCCGCTGATTGATTTGGGACCGGCCGGCTTCCATTACACCATTGATCACCGCGCTCCACGGTACAGCTACATTATTATTCACCTGGCCGTTTCTATTATCGGTCATTTGAATGAAAAGTGTGCCGGAAGTATACCCACTCCTGTATACAGGATAATAATATCCCGGGTAATACCAGGACCAACCTGAGTACCAACCCGGATACCACCAATGCCAATAATACCAATCGTAATAATAGTAAATATGGGTACTGGTGGATACTGAAGGAAGGATAATGACATCTGGCCCCTCATTTTTTTCTACCTCTGTCCAACCAAGATTTAGCATATTTTCCCTGATGCTATTTAAGATGATTTCACCGTGTGGCGCTGAAACAAATTCAGGTTCATTTCTTTCCGGGTGGTTGAAATTCTGCTTTTCTACTTTTATCACTTCATCCGGCAAAGCGAAAGTACTGACAGCTTTAAAGTCGAACCCGGCATCGAAATTTGTATAAACTGCGTCAATCTTATCAAGATATCCCGAATCATCTGAATAGCATCCATGGACTACAACCAGAATCAGTGCGATGTATTTAAATTGTTTTTCCATTGGTTCATTTTTTATTATCTAGAATTCATTCTGGATAATTTTTATTCCCAAATTCGAAAAATTGAACAGCAATAAAAATGATTTAAATCATTAGGCATGGATACATTTATCAGGTTTTTATTTTATTGATTTTCACAATCAAATAGTTTAACTTTATTTTAATCCTAAAGTCTTTAAATCATGAAAAAGCTTTGTTCCATTATTTTGCTAACATGCCTGACGTTTGCCGGATGTTCCTCCGATTCCTCCAATGGCGATATCGATGAAGCTCAAACGGAGGCTGTGCTGGACCATCACTGGGAGACATTTGTAAACAATGACTTGGAAGGTGTCATGGAAGATTATACGGATGAATCCATTCTAATCACTCCGAATGGCACATATAGAGGATTGGATCAAATTAGGGGGAATTTTGTCAACGCTTTCATAGCCTTTCCAACACAGGGTGCTGAACTGACATTAAACACAAGCTTGGCCGTTGGCGACGTGGGGTATATCTTGTGGGAAGCGGAAACTCCGGAATTTAGCCTGACCTATGCCACAGATACTTTTATTATCCGTAAGGGCAAAATCATACGTCAGACGTTCGCTGGTGTCAGGGTGGAAAAATGAGGATTTTTCCCGCATTTGTAAAGAAAAACTAATTATTCATTATCCTGTTTCCAAGGTATCCCGCCTTTTTTGCTACTAAGCATTATGGGACAGCTCAAGTCATTCGTACAATATTGAAATTGTGAGAGCTAATGATGGACCAAACTTCTCGATGGTGCTAATGGTTTAGTTAATTTGGTTTTTTTAAGCCTAACTCCAATCTAAATTTCGGATAATTTTTATTAAATAAAATATTTATACAATCCATCCCTGATAGATAACGAAAGACGGTAAGATCTATTACCAAATTTAATTATTTCAAAAATTTCATGCATATTTAGGGAAACATTTGAAATGAAAATTGGCCGACCTCAAATTTTAAACCATGGGTAAATCTGACACCATCAAATGGAAATCCATTTTTTCGTTAAAGGCTATATCATTTACCATTTTGGGAGTTCTTTTTGCAGTTATTGGACTTCAGGGATTTATGGTGCCTAATAATTTCCTAGATGGTGGGGTCACGGGGATTTCCATTTTAGTCAAGGGCTTTTCCAATATTCATATCAGTATATTGCTTATTTTTTTTAATATTCCTTTTCTTTTTGTGGGATATCGAAAAATCGGAAAGACATTCAGTGTACAGGCATTGATTGCTATATTACTGTTGGCAGCTGGAATGTATTTTATTGAAATCCCCGCCTTTACCACCGATAAGGTCTTGATTGCCGTTTTTGGGGGCTTCTTTATCGGATTGGGTATTGGATTTGTAATCCGTGGCGGAGGCGTGATTGATGGATTAGAAGTCATTGGATACTACACCCAAAAAAAATCAAGTCTGACCTCTGGGGAAATTATCTTGGCTTTAAACAGCCTTATTATTATTGGAGCTGCCTTTAAATTTGGAATTGAGACGGGTATGTATTCTATATTGGTTTATTATACGGCCATGAAAACCTCCGACTATGTGGTGGACGGTTTTGAAGAATATACTGCTTTGACCATCATTTCTGCCGAGTTCCAAACGGTAAAGGAGCTTATTGTTCAAGATTTTGGAAAAGCCATTACGGTTTACAAAGGAGAAAGGGGTTATTTGCCTGGAATGACAGACACTGTAAATGATGTGGATATCATTATGACAGTAGTAACTAGGCTGGAGATTCATCGGCTCAAAGAAGCCATAGGTGAAATTGATCCCAAAGCCTTTTTATACGTTCAGAGCATTAAGGAAGTAAAAGGAGGATTAATCAAAAGGAAAAGTGGGCACGGATAATAGATTTGGATTACTTTTTGAAACATTAATGGATAGATTTAAAAATAATCTACCGGCTTACCTTACATACCATAATGCGGCGCATACCCGGTATGTTTTGGATAAAGCAACGCATATTGCAAAAGAAGAAAAAGTCGAAGGAGATCAATTGGAACTAGTTCAAATAGCTGCATTGTATCATGACAGTGGATTCTTGAATGGGATGGTTGATCACGAAAATGAAGGTTGTGAAATCGTTAAAGCGGAACTTCCACTGCATGGGTTCAATGCATTTCAAATCCAGGAAATCTGCCAAATGATCGTTGCCACCAAAATCCCCCAAAGGCCCCAAAATCTGTTGGGAAGAATTGTAGCAGATGCGGACTTGGAATACCTGGGTACGGATTTGTTTGATTTGGGTTCTCAACGGTTGTTTGACGAATTGCGGCATTTTAATTCCGAGTTGACCCGTATGGAGTGGCTTAAAATCCAAATTGGGTTTTTGGAATCCCATCGATACCATACTGACTACTGCCGAAAATTTCGGCAACCAAAGAAATTGGAGCATCTTTCTAAACTTAAAAATGAACTTCTAGCGGCCCGATAATATTTATTTGTGAAAAGATATCTTTACACATAGTCGGGTTGCCTTAGGCAACTAAATGTATTTTTATTTGGATCGATAAATCAACTTGCATCGTAGCTTATCCTAGACAGCACATAGGAAAACTAATTTTCATCCAACTACTTCCCTGCATAAACGACCGTGATCCCTGTTTGGGGTCGGAAAAATTCCTCATCCCCATTGCTGGTGGAAATTGAGATTTTTATCTCGGTTTCTTTTTTAATGAAGAATTCGGAGAAGGACATTTCAAATTTTTCATTTTAGGACAAATTGTATTTTATAGGCTAGTTTTTACCAATATATATTTCTGAAAAAAGTCTCAACAGGAAATAATTTTTGTTGGCATTCTTTAACTCAATTCCAGCGCTCAGCCAATTCAAAGCAGTGGGGCAGCGTTTTCGTCCCAAAAGGCTGCTCCCATATAATGGTAAACTCAATATCAAGAATTAAGGATCTCTCTTATACAACAACTAATCAGTGATTACCTTTACATCTTTAAACATAAAGGGATTATCACTCAACCTTAAAGATTTACCGCTTTCGGTAGTTACATTTTTCAAAACGACTTCCTTGGTTCGGATATAGGGAAATTGTTCCACATAGGTATCATCAGTCATTTCCGGGTTGAAGTTTGCGAAAATGGCCGGACCTTTATAGTCCTCGGGATGGTTCGAATCGTCGATGTGTAGAGATTCTATAATGATTCGTGCCGGCATATGGCTGGTGTATCCGAAGTCATGTTGTCCCGAGTTGGATCCTCCAATCAGGCTGGCACTGACGGGTCTTCCGCCTGCGGGCACGAAAACACAGTTACGGATGATGATTTCTCCCTGCCAAGTACTGCCGTAGTCCTGCCGCAAATTGATAAGGCTTCTACCGTTGATGGTGGAATTTTCAACGGTAAAGGTTCCGCTGCCAATGGCATTTATTCCCTGATGGCCCAGGGTAGAGTTGCGGATGGTGGCATTGGCAACACCCATATGCGCATCGAAACGGGAAAAGACGCAATTGTCTAAAACAAGGTTTTTGCAGTAGTTGGAGCCCATCAGACCCCAGTATGTATTATCGTTGATATCATTTGTTTGGCGGCCGTTAATGAAAGAAACATTAAGTGCCCGGCCGAGAGAGATGTCATAAGTCCCCATAGAGACTGGCTTACCCGCAGCACCTATGGTCTGATAGGTTTTATGCCCAGTTAGGACGGCATTTTGGACAGTAACGTAGGCGCATTCGTTGATATTGAGGAAGCCGCCATAGGGTGCTCCATGATCTCCTTCCTCTATAACCCGATGTTCAATTCCATCAACAAGCACATTTGACCTTCTGATCGCAATTCCCCGGCTGTAATACGTATACTTTGATTCAGCCCGATTTGCGATGGTAGTGAATTTCCCTCCTGTGATATTTAGGGTAGTTTCGTCAAGTGGGAGGGCAGTGATAGTTGTGATATTGTCGAAGTCCCAAATAATCGGGGCATCCATATCCACATTGCCGTCCTTGTCTACAATAAAGATATCAGTCTGATCAGATCCGTTATTTTGATTTAGTCCGAAACGGATATAACGCTTGACCCCGGCATTGGTCACTGTGACGAGGCAAGTTTGTGGGAGAGAAACATTAATTTTTTCCTGGTTCTTTTTAAGGGTGGAAACTCCCTTTAGGTTGAAAGCTTCAAGTTTGGAACTTACCAGGAAAACAGGAGAAGTACGGTTTTCCACCTCAGTGTCGTCAATGATAAAGGCAGCCTTGCCAAAATCGGTGTCGGTTTGGATCACCGCCGGACGGTCTTTTCCACTGATGTAGTAGGTAGCACCGTCTTCCGCTTTTACAGAAAGTCCCTCTTGGTTAGCTACCGCATGGGCGGCGGCTATGGCATCGATATCATCGGTCTTGCCGTCACCTTTGGCACCAAATGAACTGTAGCGCACCACGCCATTGGATTTGAATTTTTTTATGTCCGAATCGGAAACATGGATAAGCAACTTCCCATTGGCATTTGTGCTTACTTGGGTTTTATTTTTTCCGGAGGTTATCTCTACATTTTCAGACGGCCTGTTGCTCTGTCCCTGTGTGGTAGAGAGGGCAAAAGAAAACAGAAAGCAGAATAGAAGCGTGTATTTCATATGTTTATAATTCATTTTTCAAAGGGCATATGGAATCTCGCTATGCTTGTCATCTTCGTGTTTAACGCTGTCGTCATGCTCGATTTCATTGGGCAAGTTTATTGTAAATCATTTGAGTAAAATTCAAATATAGTTGACGAACCGTTTTCTGGACTTGAATTTTCCCTAATTAAAACATTTTTGCGGAGTTGCGCAAAGAAAATTCGATGGGAGGTAGTTTTAGGTAAGTTGGGAGTGGGGAATCGATTCAACTTTTTCTGGAGGTATTAACCTGTGGACTTTGGGGTGGAAATTTCTTTTTCTGATAAAAGCGAGCATTTAAAAATTCACCGCACGGGCCGCGCATCGTACACAAGAAATAGTTCGGTTTGAACTTTCCCTAACCTATTCACTGCGATATTTATTTTTGTATAGGTCATTTTTATTATTCCGATCTGTCCATGGCGGAATTCAGTCGTGCGTTAGTGCTACGCCGTAAACTTCTGGTTCCACTGGTCCAATATTTTGCGAAGCTTCATCCTCCTATCCCAATCATTTATCTTCCAAATAAGTGGCAATCGCAAAAATCAGATCCTCTCCAAATTCTCGGGCAGCGTCCTGCGTAATGATCTGACTTTGAGATGTCTTATCTACCCCAAATAGGTTTTGTCCGATATGACCATATGACTTTTGTATAATGACAGAGAATTGGTTTTCCTAATAAAACCTATTGATCTAAATGTCCAGTTGGTCAATACTTTTATAAAATTCCTGTTTGCCGGTGTAATTCAGTTGTTTTTCAGCTTTCTCAATACTTAACTGAGAATGCTCTACTATATATTTGTACGACTGTTCATTGAGATAACCCTTTATGCCAAGAATGTTATTTATAAATACTATGGATTTCATCACACGAGCTGGTATCCGAATAAATGATTTCTTGCTGACCTTTTTAATTAAAATTTCACTAAACACTGCATTTAGATCATACACCATGTTATCTGCGATATTAAAAATATGAGTTCCAGATTTTGCCTGTGAAATTGATTTAGTTACAGCTTCATAAAGATTTTCTATGTGGGTAAGACTTGCTTTACTCGTTAAATTGGCGGGAACGATCATTTTATTTGCCTTAATTAGCCGAAGTATACGAGGGAGCAATACCCTGTCTCCAGGCCCATAGACTGCCCTGGGCCTAAGTATGTAGATCGATTTTATAGTTGAATTTACAACCATATTTTCTGCAACGATCTTGCTTTTTCCGTAGCTTGACAAGGGAAAGCTCAGGTCAACGTCTTCCTCTTTTCTCGGTTTTCCATCAGAAAAATCGTAAACAGATGCGGAAGATATGAAAATTAGTAAATTACAATTTTGAAGGGCTAATAATAGGTTTTCCGTGGTACTTACATTGTGGCTGATAAGTTGTTCAAAAGTAGATCTGTCATCGGCTAGGCCGGCGCAATGGATACATACATCACAGTACAAATTTGGCAGATTGTTTTTTAAATCCTGTTGCAAATATGTGACATTGGTGTGATGCTTAAATCTATCTGTGTGAGATCTTCCGGTAGCTAATATTTCATACCGATTATCTTTAGCGAGGTTATCGACAATTTTTCCACCTATAAATCCGGAAGCGCCGGTAACTAAAATCTTCATCACTTTAGTTATTTAAGATGTTTTTAAGTAGTTTTCTATTTACTTTATTATGTCTTCCGGAGTGTGGTATTTTCATAAATACAATTTTATCAGGAATAGCCTGACTATCGATAGAATATTTTCCGGAAACGAGTTGTTTCATAATGTGATTCCTAGTCAATTCTTTTACTCCGTCTATTACAAGTATTATTTCTTCATCTGCTTTAACAGAATTATATATACCTATCAACACTGCTTCTTTAACACCTTTAATTTTACTGATTGTTGGCTCATATAAAGTAGGATAAATATTAAAATTGCCCTTGATAATTATATCTTTTTTACGTCCTAGTAAAATAAGCCTTCCCTCATTATCCATTTTTCCAATATCACCTGTATGAAAAGTAGCGTTAGTTTTTGGCATTCGCCAGTAACCTGAAAACATTTGATCGGAATGAACACATATTTCACCGTCTTCTTTAATATTTATATTGACATTTGGAAAAGGTAAACCGACCAGATCTCCTTCATCATCTCTGTTCAGTTTTTCCCGGCCATCTTGGTAAGTTACCATTAAGTTTTCGGTCATTCCGTAAAGGCAGGTTATTTTTACGTGTTCTGCGACAGGTATAAGATTGGAAAGGAAGGATGTATAAATTGGAGCAGATCCCAGATAAATATTCTTTATACATGCTGGTAAATTTGTTTTAGCTTTATTTAAAAAGTGAATTAGTGGGATAAAATCGCTCGGTGGTCCAAATAAGGTAGTGATATTTTTATTTCTGATAAATTCAATTTTAGCATCAGAACTCATTTGATTATCCCATAAGTAGACCTTTATTCCTGCGCTAATTCCTAACAGGGTATAATGTGGCAAGTGAGTGGCAATTATTTCATCATTATTGGTATGCAGCATTTCAGTTAAATGCTTTATACTATTGGATAAGCTATAGTAGCTGTGAACAACACCTTTAGGTTCACTTAATGTGCCGCTTGTATATGTTATGAGAAAGTCATCTTTGTCATTGATGGGTTCAAAATCAAAATTAACTTTCGATTTACTTGTGTAAGTAGGAATATGCTTGTGCTTTTGAAATATGGGTAGCCATATGCCCGTTGTCCATAGCCTGCAATTTTTTAATCTGGGCAATGAGGGAACGGATTTATTCAATTTTAAAATTAAAAATTTTAATACGGGGTGTTCATTTAAAAGCACGAGCCTACTGTCGGCAAAGGCGTGATTGGGGGCAAATTGTTTTAATTTTGCCAAATAATTTTCTCGCCCCATTTCAGGATCGATTATCGAAACGATAGTGCCGATCATCATATTGGCATAAATAATCTGTAAAAACTCAATTCCGGGCTTTACTACAATAACTACCTTATCTCCTTTACCTACACCACTTTCTTTTAGTCCAACAGCGAGCTGATATGCCGATTGTAATAATTCCTCTGCCGTTATTGTTCTGGTACCTGCAAACAAGATCGGATTAGAAGGGTTTCTCTCACTTAATGAATCAATGAAATAATTTGTATAAAGCATGGCATTACCACTCTATCAATTGCACTGATAAGCTAACTCCTGCTGCAAATCCCAATAGCATCAGTTTGTCTCCCCTTTTTAAATAACCCTTCTCAATTGCTTCACTTAGAGCCATAGGAATCGTTGCAGCAGCAATATTCCCATATTTGCTGAAAATGTTTGTGAATTTATATTCGGGAATTCCCAGGTGCTTGGAGATCTTTGTTGTGGTAGTTGAAGAAATTTGGTGTGAGATTACATAGTTTATGTCCGTTATAAGCCATTCTGCTTCGTTCAGCGAATCTGTAATAAACTTCGAAGTGAGATCACTAAATACATACTGCAATTCTTTGGAATCGCACTCAAAGTAATAACTTTCAAGATCTCTATAAGCGAGAGACCCACCTCCTTTTACAGTACAAAGGTTCCAGTGCTTACCGTATGAAGTGAATTTTTGGTAAACGATTCTTCCTCTGTCTCCTTTGCCCATAAGCATGGCAGCACCCGCGTCTCCGAGGGTGTACCCTGCAAGACATTTAACATAATGTTCGTAGTTTTCGGGATGATAATTGGTTACCTCACTTAATTTTTCACCACAGACGATAAGTATATTATCGTAGGTCCCGGACTCTATAAAGGCCGACGCAACCTGCATTGCCGTGACAAAACTGTTACAGGCATTTTTAATATCGAATACCGGACAGGTCAAACCAAGTTTTGTTTGAATTATATTTGCCGTAGCAGGCTCTATTAGATCAGAAGATGCGGCGGCAAAAATCAACAAATCGATATTATCTTGAGTATTTTCCTTAAGAACTTTTCGGGCAGCCTCGCAGGCTAGATCACTAACCTGTGTATTTTCGCAGGCGAACCTTCTTATTTCGCTACCAAACAGCCTTCTGAGGATGCCACTTTTATCTATAATTGCCTCATCGCTAGTTATCTTCGCTTCAACTTGGTGGTTATAAACCATGTTTTCGGGCAGATACCCTGCTACATTTTTAATCGTTGCCTTCATCAAAGTTTCACATATGTAAAATCGAACTCTACAGGTGCCGATTGAGCCAATAAAACCGTTAAGTTTGGCGTATGGCCGATATGAAATCTTGTTCCATGTAGCAGATTTTAGTTTTCTCTCAATGAATTCTAGTCAAATAAAAATTTAAATCCTAATTTGCACCTAAAAAAATAATTTAAATAATTGATTACCAATAATTTAAAATTTCTTTCAGAAGTGCATAATTCATTAATAATTTCAGTAAGAACGAGTTAAATATTCTTAATTGGCTTTGGTGGATTAGAATAGGTAAGATAAATTGATTTTTCCCAAAGAATATGCTTGTGTGGAATCGGTAATTGCCAATCACGAAAAAGCTGCTATCGTCTTTATTATTGGCATGTCGTTTTTTTATCAACTGGGTAAAATCGATGAAACCAAAACCAACGCAATGTCAGACCATCCCTAGGTGAAATTTGTAACGCTGGACGTGACACCGGGTCGAGGAAGTACCTTTTCTATTGAAATACCAATGGGAATCCGGTTTATGATCCGGTCCCGTCTATTTACGACAGAGGAAATGGAAAACTTACTGCCAACAAAAACCGGCGAGGAAGTGCTGGGAGGGAATGAAATTAAGGATGTTTGAATCATGATTTACCTGCTGATTTTGCAAAAAACCAAATAGCTATGCCGGGACCATTCGGGAATTTTTTTCCGCAGACCTGTAATTGATCATTTTCTGTAGATGGGTTCTGGCACGGCTCAGTTGGGATTTTGAGGTATTTTCACTTATCTGTAATTTTGCGGCAATTTCATGATGGGAAAACCCCTCGATGGCAAACAGGTTGAATACGGTTCTATACCCGGTGGGAAGACTGTTAATCAGTTTCATCAAGTCTTCTACAGCCAACTCGTCAGCAGGTTGACTTTGAACAGGCGCTGGTAGAATGCCGTCTAAACCAATCTCAGTGTACAGATTTCTTTCCTTTTCGAGATACATGAGGCACTCATTGACAATGATCCTTCTGATCCATCCGCCAAAATTCCCCGTGCCTTTGAACTGATGAATACGGTCAAAAACCTTCATGAATCCTACTATCAGTACATCTTCGGCAGCTGCGGTTTCTTTGACATACCGGAGGCAAACTGCATACATTTTTGTAGAAAACCGCTCATATACTTCTTTCTGGCTGGCCGGGTTTTTTTCCAAGCATCCAATAAATAATTCTGATTCTGTCAGTTGTTTCCTTGCTTTCATTGGTTTGGTAATTTTCAATTGGGGTTAAAAATCTCCGTATGGATTTGTCAGTTAATATCAATACAAAATTCAGGTTAATACAAACCACCTGAAATCACATAAATGTGTGAAAATCAAATGGCTATATAATGACATTCATTCCTTGCCTCAAATTCCAGAGGATAGAAGGCGTCAGGGGTTATAAGATCTGTTTTTTGTCCGGAAGCCAGCAGTTTTTCGGGCCATATAGTCTTTTTATCCATGCAGGATTCACAGGGAATATGCTGGGTCTCCTGCGTATATGTGAAGGCCCAGAAAAATAAGGTAATAGAAAAAAGCCTTTTCATATTTCAACATTTAAATTTTTGTGGTCACATACCTGTATTGATTTTATATAGAATCAGAAAGAACCGCCATTTTCATCATCAAACCCTATGATTTAGCCATTCAATGATGGCACTATATTGGTTTAACTGATTGTTAATCAACAGATACAAAATTAGTCTCGGCAAACGGGACCTGAAATCACATGTTCGTGTGAATTGCAGTTTGAAAGGAGCGTTGAAATAATTGTATAGTTAGTATAACCGTTTTTTTACGCCTTATTTGGGCTTTTTAGTGATCGGTTTAACTGGATATCTGAAGGCACTTGACTGCGTTGCGGGCCCAAATTGGTAAAACCGAAGGTTATCCCAAGATAATTATCAGGAAATACTTAGTCTAGGAAGGAATGCTTAAGCCGGATTATTTGCCCTCCACCAGATCAAAGCCCTTAGATTTCCATGTGGAGAGTTCGCCTCTTTCATTGTAAACAATTAACCCTTCGAGATTTGGATCGGATGAAATGATCTCCTGGGATTCTTCCAGCGTCAAAATCATGCAGATAGTCGCTAACGCATCTGCCTGCGTACAGGTTGGTGCTTTAATATGCGCGGAGAGTATTTTGTTTTCGATTGGCCTTCCTGTACGGGGATCCAGCAGATGTGAGTGCTTGAATCCCTTATCATCCACATAAAACTTCTCAAAGTTGCCACTACTACTATAGGCCAAATTTTTAAGCTTTGTCTCATTAATGAAACTCTTTGATTCCGTGCTCCCTTCGGGATTAATGATCACAAGCTTATGGTCTTTTTCCCCGGGGCTTTTGCCATAAGAGACCGCATCCGTGCCGAATTCAATCTGAAAATTTCTCACCCCCTTGTCAAGTAAAAATTCGGTAAGTAGGTCAATCAGGTATCCTTTGTCAATATAACTCAGATTGATCATGACACCCTCTTTTTTGGCGCGTGCAAACCGCGGATTAATTTCTAGGTTTTCTGGTTGGCAAAGTGATTTTAATTCTTCTATCCTTTCCTCGGACATCAGTCGCTTATTTGAAAAATCCTGCCCCCATGCCAAAATCAAAGGTAATATTAGGTGATTCACGGCACCTTTGTAGGTGTTGGTATAATAATTTGATTCAAGCAGGACCTGATAAAGGATAGAGGTTTGGAATTCCACATAACCATTTCTGTTGAATCTGGAAATTTCCGAATCCGGCCTGTTATAGTTGAGTGCTTTGTCAAATTCATTGATCATGGAATCCAGACTTTTTTCAAGACGTGCATCCCCCTGATAGGATACCGCAAAGAAAACGCCCAGTGCCTTTCCCTCCATAAAAATATAGGGCGTCTTCTGGTTCGCAAATTGGAGCCAGGCAATTGGAGCGATTATCAGTACAGCCAACGACAAAAGTATATAAGTAACCTTTTTGTTTATCATAGGTGATATTCAGTTAGGAACCGGATTAAACGCAGTTTTACTTTCTTGGAGTGAGGCATAATCCTTCCATGTATTGTCCGAAACCGGGCTTTAATCTTTCCAGATATACCGGCGATGCCACGTCGATAGATTTCGCTATTCATTTATTTTCTATATGCCTTAATTAGCCATGGGTGATGGAAAAGGGCTCTATACAAAGTAATAAGAATACTGTCAGATCCGATATCACATCTTTGTGTGATATTGTAACGGCTGTTTAGCAAATTACCTCGATGGGCTAGTTTTTTAAAATCTCACAACACCAGTTCCATTTCCAAAATTGGAAAAGGGTTTCCCAGACTGTCCATGGGGCATCTATTGATGACATTGAATCCCATTTTTTCATAAAATCCCACAGCCTGTGGATTTTGCTCGTTGACATCTACTTTCGTTACTTGATGCGCTGAGATTACAAATTCAGTCAAAGCTCGCCCAATCCCTTTGCCTCGACATTCTGGCAAAATAAATAGCATTTCAATTTTGTTGTTTGCTATGCCGATAAATCCTGTCTTGGAGCCATTTGAATCATTATAAACATAAATGTCTACAAAGGAAAAAACCTTTTCCTTTATAATTATTTGTTTGATTTCCTCAATTTTTTCAGGTGTAAGAAAGTCATGCGTAGCACGAACGGATGCTTCCCATATAGCAAGTAAAACTGGAAAATCTTCTGGTTTGTCTAAAACGCTTATCATTTCGAAAAATAAGAAAACCCAAGAAACTGAGGGATAAATTATTGTCTTTGCAGAATTATGATGGTTTGAAATATTGCCAAAAAACCCGCCAAGTTAATGAATCCAACGGTTAAATATCTCAATGTCAATTACCTCCGTCTCATACAATCCTATCCCGAAAGGCCTTCGCCACCGCTTCTGACTTGGAATTGACATGCAGTTTTTCGTAGATTTTTTTAATATGGCTTCTGACCGTATCCATTGCAATGAACATTTCTGACGCGATCATTTTATAGGAATATCCCTTGACTAGCAGTTGTAAGACTTGTTTTTCCCTATCCGAAAGGTGGTAGTCGTTATCGGCAGGAATATTAATGAGTGAAAACATTTTAAGCACCTGAGCTGCTACAGAAGCTGTCATCGGTGCGCCTCCTGTGGCTGCCTCCTGTATATATTCCAATAATTTGGCCGGGGGGGTTTTCTTTAGGATGTATCCGTTTGCGCCATTTTGAAGCGCTTCAAAAATATTTTTGTTATCGTCAAATACGGTTAACATAAGTATGCTTACTTCTGTGTTTATTTGTCTCACGATTTTTAATCCTGCAATACCATTAACCACAGGCATATCTATGTCCATTAGAATCACGTCGGGTTTGTAGGCACCTATTTCATAGGCAATATTCGAACAGTTTTTGAAAGAGCCCAAAACCTGAAAACCGTCACTACCGTCGATCAACATCGTCAAACCTTCTCGCAGTTGGGTGTTGTCCTCGTATATGATCACTTTTATCATCTGAATGTTTTTTACGACAAATATATTCTACAATTGTCTATTATTCAATCACATAATAGAGTGGTTTTTGGAGAAGGAAGTCCGCAGACGGGAGACCGAAGTTTGGAGATGCCTGCCTGACGGTTTATCTGCCGGAGGCATGGCAGACCGAAGACGGGCGCCGGCAGATCACGGATATAATCCAAAGCCCGAAATCTCCAATCTAAAATCCTCAACCTTAAATCCAAAATCTTAAATCTTAAATCTCCCCCTTCTAAACGCTTACATCCAACACTACTTCTGTCCCTACCCCTATTTCCGAGATTATTATGAGTTCTCCGCCCATGTTTTGGGCTCTTTTCTTCATATTAGTTAACCCATTTCCGGAATCCGCTCCGTTCAGTTCAAATCCCTGACCATAATCTTTTACCCGCATATGTAGCTTTCCCTTTTTTAACGAGAAATGAATAATGGCACTTTCACACTTTGAATATTTCACCAAGTTATTGACAGATTCCTTAAAGATCAAGAATAAATCTCTCCTTGAGTCCATTGGGAGTTTTACTTTGTAGATATCTTCATCAATATCAAACTGAAAATCAATGTCCTTTGCTTCCATCGCATTGGTCGCAAACTCACGCATCCTTGCTATTACTTTGTCCATGCCGTCATTCTGGGGTTTGATGCTCCATACTATATCATCCATAGCCTCCATCATACGCTGGCAATTATCAGAAATTTTGGAAATATATTCACTTGTCTTGACTGGGTCTGAGTTGAGTTTGGTCTTGGCCATGGCACTTAGAATGTTGATTGTACTCAGTGTAGATCCCATGTCATCATGAAGATCCCTGGCAACTCTGTTTCTGACCTTCACAACTGCTAAAATTCTGTTGATATGTAGCCTATACATCACAGCAAGAATAAGAACAAAGACGGCCCCTACCAAAAGTCTGAACCACCAGGTTTCTTGAAACGGCGGTAAAATCCTGAAATAAAAGGACCCAATAGGGGAGGTCATGCCTTCTTCATTTTCACTTCTGAATTCCAAGGTGAATTTTCCGGGAGGCAAAAGGGAGTAGACCGCCATATTTGTTGGTCCGCTTAGTTGCCAGTCTTGATCAATTTCAGACAACCTATGGAAGTATTTCAATTTATCCTGATTGATGAAATTTAAGGTGCTGAAATAAAAGGTAAATGAATTCTGGTCATGGGCGAAGGTCCTTTTATCTTCTGTAATCAAAGAATCCACAAAAAGAAAATTGTCAAATAGCTTGATATTGGTCAAGGACGGTCTATCGGGTTTGATAGAGCTGTTGAACTGACCAGGGTTAAAACTGACCAGCGAATGGTATCCCGTAAAAATTATCCTGTCGTCCTCCGTTAAGACGCCTCCGTTACCATCTCTTTCTATTCTTCCAAAGCCATCTTTTTTGCCATAATTAGTGAACGAATTTTGAAAGTAATTGTATCTGCTGATTCCAATTGGAGTATATATCCAAAGAAAACCGTCGTTGTCCGTTTGCATGTGGAGTATGTCATTGCTTATCATCCCTTCTGAATAGGATAGAACTCTGTTTTCTCCGGAGTTTGCATTATAGGCATTGAGCAGGTCATAACCAAAAAAGAAAATGCTATCGTTCAATTGGGAGATTTTTTCCTGTTTGTTTGACGATAGAATGTGATCATCAAGATGACGGATTACTTCACCAGTTCTTCGGTCTACGACAAAGACCCCATTGTTTGAGGTGCACACCCAAACTCTGTCATTTTTGTCCACTAAATGGGCAAATGAAAACCCGTTGAATTCTCTGACCAGTTCGAACGAACTGTTTTCTACCGGATGGCCTATGCGGTATCGGATCAAGTCGCCACGCTGTGTAGTAAACCAAATATCGCCGGCTTCATCTTGGGATATGCTCCTGATGGTAGAACGCTTGAATATGGGCAACTGGAAGCTTTCAAGCACCATTGTTTCAGGATTTACAAGCTGCAGAATCCCCAGTTGGGCCCCCATCCATACTGTACCTGTGTTTCTTTCTTGTAGAATACACCAAGGCTGTTTGTATTCCAAACTCTCCGGAGTGTTCCTATAAAAGTTTGGTTGGGGTATTTCCTTAAAATCCTCATCAAGAAAAACCAGACCTCTTCCCCAGCTAGTAATCCAATACTCCTTTTTTGGTGGCGTTGTTTTGTGAATTTCTGCGATGGATAAAAATATATGTTTGGGCTCAACTTTGTCAAAAAAGCCATATCTTATTTCTGGGGAATAATTGGCATAATGATAAATCCCTTCATCGGAAGCCATCCAAATACCACCCTCCTTGTCTTCATACATGTAATAGATTTCAGTAAACTTAAGGGATTCATGGTTTATGGGTTCGAAAGTGCCTGCTTCTCCCCTATACTGATAAAACGTGTTGACTCCGTAATACCAAAGTTCTCCTTCCATACTTTCCAGAAGGGAAGCAATTTCCCGATATTCCCCTACAGGAGGATAGTCCCGAGTTTCTGACCGGGCAATGTACTTTTGAGTTTTTTCGTCAAAAGCGAGGAATTTTTGGTTAGGATTCCAATACACCACCCAATGGATTCTTTTGCTATCAATGTGATAATGGAAAACTGTACTGATATCCTCACTGTCCAAGTTTGGAAGTTGGAGAGGATTATTTCCCCTGAAATAGGTCTTGGAGTTTTTTGGGTCATATACCACCATCCCCTGTTCACATCCTATCCAATAAAATCCCGTTTTGTCATCTTCAAAAATAGAGTTGGGCTTATAGTCTTTTGGAAGTGCTATCGGGAGATTCCTTTCTGTAAAAACATGGGCGACAGGATCATATATTAACAATTTATTTCTTCTGAGCAAAACAAAAATGTTCCCACTGTTGTCCATCCAAAGCTTTTCGCCATGGAACCTCACTTCGCTTTTTTCAAAAGGAATACTTTGAAAGCTAAGTGTTGCGGGGTTGTAAATGCCGTATTCATCGCCATACCTGATCCACATCCGGGCATTTTTATCTTCTAATATTTGCCTGACAGGCTGCGCAGGTAATTTTTTTGGGTTTTTTATGGTAAAATTCATAAAATATTTACCGTCAAAGCGCTGAAGACCGTTTGAAGACCCAACCCACATATAGCCTTTTTTATCCTGCCAGACGGTGTAAACATTGTTGGAGGCCAAGCCATCATCCGTGGTAATCCTGTTGAAATACCCAACGCTACTGGCTTCAAGAGAAACGACAAGCCAAAAAACGGATAAGATAGAAAATATCAGCTTCATTTTATACTGTAAAAATACATAGTGGAGATCGGATTTCATTTATAATCAGACTGAAATCACATATTTATGTGGTGGGAATCTCATCAATGTGGAGCAACCAACCAACAGTTTTATCCATCATTTGGTAGAATGTATTTAAGATAGCTCGTATTATAAAAAATACAACAAGCAACTACTGTCTTACTATATCAAGGCAATCCAATGCTAACAAAATTGAATAATACCTGCCAATTAAATGCTTACCATTTACCTAACAAAATCAATTGAACAATGAAAAATGGAGTTTTTAACCTCTTGCTTGCGCTTGCAATATTTCATGCAGCCTGCAATAATGATGATGTCACCCCTACAATCAATCCGATTATTGGGGAATGGGTAGCTGCCGAAGGGCAGTTTTTGATCCTTACTGTTGATGGGGAAGAAAAATCTTTGGTGGAATTCGGTATGGAGGTCTTAAGGACAAATGAAGCGGGAGCAGAACTTGCCGCTAGAGATTACCTTCAGTATAGCTTTCTGGGGCCTATTGATATGCAGGAGCCCAAACTGTTGTTTGAAAGTCCGTCGCAACTATCAAGTACATTGTCCGGTGAGCAAATTGAGGGTACTTGGCGGACGCACAACGAAAGGACTGTATTGAAGATTACAGCACCTGATTTAAGTGAAAATGATTTCTCCTTTAATCTGAAAAAATTAACTGTCAATGAACTGGAATTGGATTGGAGTTGGGAAATGAGCTATATAGGAGAAACGACAGAACCATTTCATGTAGGTTTGAAAATTAAATTGATCAAGTAAATGTGCATGGCCTGCGAACTTGATCCTGCAAAAGCCGAGGGTTTTGCAGGATCTTTAGTTGAAATGATCAACCAGGGTGCGTTGAGTATCATGGTCTCATTAGGACACCAATTAGGGTTGTTTGATGTGATGGTAGGTATGGCGCCTGCCAGCTCAAGCGATATAGCGGAGAAAGCAAATCTTCATGAACGCTATGTAAGGGAATGGCTTCACGCTATGGCTGTTGGGAAAATTGTGGAAGTAGATCCTACTTCGACATTTTTTCATTTACCCCAAGAACATGCCATGTTTCTCAGTAGAAAATTCCCGGGGGATAACATCGCCCTTTTCTCCCAATATATTCCCGTTTTGGCCAATGTGGAACAAAAAGTTATGCATTGTTTTAAAAATGGGGGAGGAGTTCCTTATGAGGAACATGGGAGATTTCATGAGGTAATGGCTGAGGATAGCGGTCAAACTATTTTAGGGGCTTTAATGGATCACATATTGCCATTGGTTCCTGGATTAAAAGGACGTTTGGAATCAGGTATAAAGGTTTTGGATATTGGATGTGGTAGCGGACGGGCGATCGTGATGTTAGCCGAGCAATTTCCCAATTCCACCTTTTTGGGGGTGGATTTATGCGTGGAACCTTTAGAAAAAGGAAGCAGAGCGGCCAAAGATAAGGGGTTGAAAAATGTAGTTTTTCAACAAAAAGACCTAACCTCATTCACACCAGAGGGACGTTTCGGTTTGATCACGGCATTTGATGCCATTCACGACCAAGCTAGGCCTGATTTGGTATTAAATACCATTTTCAAAAGCCTTGAAGAGGATGGGGTATTTTTGATGCAGGATATTTATGCCTCTGAAAAGGTACATAATAACCTGGATCATCCTTTCGGCCGATTGCTATACAGCATCTCAACTTTACATTGTACGACTGTCTCCCTTGCGCAGGGAGGAATGGGCCTTGGTACCATGTGGGGAACAGAGCGGGCAACTCGCATGCTGGGAGAAGCAGGGTTTAGTTATATCCAAGAAAACCGACTTGAGCATGATCCTATGAATTGTTATTTTGTAGTGAAGAAGTAGCTATCCAGAGGTTTAGTCAAAAGTTTTCAATTTTAATGTTTTTTTAATACTCTTTCGAATCTGTTTCTATTTTTATTGTTGTCTTTTTTGGTAAAATGGGGTTTCCCCAGAATACGGTGCCAAGAAATTTTTTGATACCTTCAGACTATTCTATAAGAAAAAAGCTAGGGGCGATAACCTGCCCCTAGCTTTCCATCATGATTGGAGAAACCCCCCTTAAAAAAATCAACTTAGATTATTCCGGATCAGATTTCGAAGCCATTACAAGCTTAAACGGATCTAAAAGCCAATTCCAAAAATTACTTTACAGGTATTACATCAATGATTACAGTCCGGTTATAAGCCCGCTCCTCAGGAAGTTCATTTTTGAAGGGAGATGCCGTCTGGTCCTCACCCATTCCCCGGATATCAAATTTCACATCGGTTTTTCCAGCCCGTTTCAGACTTTTTTCAAGAATGCTCCTGACATCATTGGCACGTGCCAATGATAAACTCTTGTTGTATGCTTCTTCACCAATCACATCTGTATGACCATGAATGATAACTGTTGCTCCTTTTGTGATTTTTGGGGCAACTGTTTCGATAAGGTATTTTTCGTAGGAAGCGATGGCCTTTGTGTTGTCAAATTCATAAATAACACTAAACCTCATTCCTTCCTGTGTGGTTGGAGCAGCCCATTGTGCAATTTTTGAGTTGGTTTCTTTCCTTATTGTATTACCATCTTCAGTCTGACCCACCATTGCTATCACATATTCGCCCTCAGGTCGATCTCCCAAAATCAACTTGCCTGGAATACTCACCTTTTCTGCTGAATATGGCCCAAAATGTTGCACTTTTCCATTTTCATCCTTGATTTCAAGCTTCCAAGACTTGAATGCTTCCATAGCTCCGTCAACCTCAAAAGTAACATAACTTTCCTCTGGGGCTACCATGGATGGCGCATTTATAGCTCCGTCCAATCCACTTTGGAATTCCTTCAACAATGCAGGAGAGCTACTTTCGATCGAAACCCTGCGGTCTCCATCAAGTAGGAGATCCAGTTCACGGGTTCCGCCTTGTTTTTTAGAAGGAATCCTAGGAGTAGTAAGCCCCTCAGTCGTGATTCTTGATGGGGCAATCCCCCATGTGCCAACCAAATACTGTTTAACGGATTCCGCCATTTTAGTCCCTTGCTGGGCTCCTTTTTCTGATGATCCCACCAGGTTCACGGATGCGGATGGGTTTTTCACCATACGGTCACCCAAAATATTCAGCATATTATAGTAAACCATCAATTGGCGCTGAGATCTTCCGGCTAACGATGTTGGTGCAAAAACTTCCAACTGATCTGCTTTGAAGTCTTTTATTCTTCCTTTTTCGAGGGCCACGTAGCGGCTCGGGATTTCAGTAGAACCTTCATTGAAGTACACATAATTGCGAAGTGGGAATGTTTCCACAATACGGGTTTCTGATGGAATGTTTTTAGGTGCGTTGATTTTAAATCCAACGGTAGGTTCCAAATAGGCAACCGGCACTGGAGTAGCAGGAGGAATCTCACGACCTTTTCCAAATTTCAAGGCAATACCTACCCTAAGGGTGGACAATGTCCAAGTCTCCGAGGATCGTGGATTCTGTCCGAAATAGGGTTGAAATGAAACAAAAGGTGACAACATGGTTTGCACTTTTTTGTTTTGCGAAGAGAGTGGAATATCATGACCGGCACCAATCTGCATAGAGATCAAGCGTTGGTTGATATTGCTGAATTCGCCGTTTACTTCCGGTGTTGGGGTCTGATCTGGATAATCCGGATTGATTCCCAACTGGTATGTGAACGAATTTTTTCTATTGAAAGCAAATCTCGGACCTGCATACAAATAGAAGTTGGATTTGAATGGAGCAAACCGGAGACTGGGCTCCACAGTCAAGTAACTTAGGTCAGTTGACAGATCTGCAGGGCAATTGCAGGGAGTCGTGACCTGGTTGAAAGAACTGCTTCGGGAGTCAATTCCCCCCTGAAGCATCATGCCAAATCGTGAGCCAGGACGGTAATACTCCACCAAAGGACCAAGATATAGTCCAGTGCCAGCTCCTTTATTAAATGCAGCGGGGACAGTTAAACTCGAATTCAACTGTTGGGTTGTTCCGTGATTGAAATTCAAATTTGCTCCAGCAGCTGCACCAAACCACCAAGACGGTCTGGTAAACTGGACTTCCTGTGCGGAAATTGGTGCATGAAAGCCCAAAAACATCAAACTACCTAAGAGGATGCATTTAAAGACTGGGTTAAATGGGGACCGCACTGTGTGCGATCCCTTTATGTTATTTGTTGTTATGTTCATTTTTGGTTGATTAAGGTTTTTCGATGATGTTTGTATTGGTCATTACTACCGCTCCATTGAGTACCAACATTCTACCTTCGATTTTGGCCTCTGAATTCATAGTGATGGAGGTGTAAGCCAACACATTCCCTTTAAATATGGTATTGTCTCCAATGGTAGCTGAGCTGCCGACCTGCCAGAAGATGTTTTTGGCCTGTGCACCTCCGCTAAGAATGATATTTCCACCTGCCCCGCCTACGGTAGTGAATCCGGCAGCAATCTGAAAAATCCAAACAGCATTGGGATCTCCCTGAGCGTCTAATGTCAAATCACCTGCTTGTATCAAAAGGGTCGAATTGGATTTGTAGATTCCAGGAGCAAGGGTTTTGCCACCTTGGTCACCAGCAACTGTAGCAGGTGCTGGGGCGGTAGCTCCTTCTGCGAATAAATATGCCGCATTCAGATCTAATTTAGCCTGATTGAGCATAGCCGCTACGCCCGCAGGAGAGGCGTCATCAGAGGCGAAGATTGCTCCGTTAACCATTAGGGCCGGAGGAAATCCTGTGACCGAAGAACGTGCACCTGGGGTAATTCCTACATCCAAATTTCTGATTTCACTGAACCCGGCATTGTTGCTGACTCCAGTTGCTGCAAAAATCCCGAATCTACCTGCTGTTTTAAGATCAACGAAATAGGGTGATATTGGATTCTCCACTCTAAAATTCCATACAACATCGTTCGCCATCATCGTACCAGCTACACTTGAAGCTTCAGAGGTGACAGTGGCGGTGTATAACCCGTTAGGAATCAGCAAACTGGTTGGTGTAAAAGAAGCTGTAGTGCCACTGTAGGTGACGTTTCCGGCAACGTCATCTACTCCTTGTCTTAGCGTAAATGTCAAGCCATTAATTGATGCCGGGTCCATTGGAATGCTGAAGATCGCACTTACTTGCTTGTTTCGAGCGACGTTTGTGGCATTGTTTAAAGGATCTGTAGAAATTACCATCGGAGCAATTGGAGGCACCGTAGTGAACGTCCAAACAAAGTTTGTTGCCAATGCTACTCCGGCAGCATTTTTCGCACCAGTTGTTATGGTTCCCGTATACAAAATATCTGCTGAAAGTGGACTAGACGGAGTAAATGATGCCGTAGTTCCACTGTAAGACACCGTTCCTGCCACAGCCGTATTACCTTGTTTTACTGTAAATGTGGTTCCAGTGATCGTTGCAGGATCCATCGGCACACTGAAAGTAGCACCTACCACCTTATTGAGGGCTACACCCAACGCGTCATTCACCGGATCGGTAGATAGTACCGTTGGAGCAACATTGGCCACCGTTGTGAATGTCCAGACAAAATTGTTTGCCAGAGCGATTCCAGCAGCATTCTTGGCACCTGTAGTGATTGTACCGGTGTAGATAAGGTTTCCTGAAAGAGGACTTGTCGGCGTAAATTTCGCCGTAGTACCGCTATAGGATATAGTTCCTGCGACAGCCGTATTTCCCTGCCTTACCGTAAAGGTTGTACCTGTGATTGTCGCCGGATCCATCGCGGTGCTGAAAGTGGCTCCCACCACCTTATTGAGGGCTACACCCAACGCGTCATTCACCGGATCGGTAGATAGTACCGTTGGAGCAACACTGGCCACCGTTGTGAATGTCCAGACAAAATTGTTTGCCAGGGCTGTTCCCGCAGCATTCTTGGCCCCGGTAGTGATCGTACCCGTGTAGACAAGATTGTCCGCTAGGGGATTCGTTGGAGTAAAAGACGCCGTCGTACCACTATAAGAAACTGTTCCGGCAACAACCGTATTCCCTTGCTTAACAGTGAAAGTCGTTCCTGTAATAGTTGCAGGGTCCATTGCTTCGCTGAAAGTGGCTCTCACGACTTTGTTGAGGGCTACGCCTGTTGCATTGTTCACCGGATCAGTAGAAAGTACCGTTGGAGCCACATTGGCAACCGTGGTGAATGTCCAGACAAAATTGGATGCCAGAGCGGTTCCTGTTACATTTTTAGCTCCGGTGGTAATAGTTCCTGTGTACACAAGATTGGCTGCAAGTGGGCTAGTTGGCGTAAATGTCGCCGTAGTACCACTATAGGATACATTTCCTGCCACGGACGTATTCCCCTGTTTTACAGTAAATGTGGTTGCCGTAATAGTTTCCGGATCCATTGCTTCTGTGAAAGTTGCCCGGATTGCTTTATTGAATGCTACTCCAGTAGCATTGTTTGCGGGATCCGTAGTGGTTACCTCAGGAACAGTAAAATTACCGGTAGTAAACTTGGAGGCAAAATCACTTGCCATTGGAACGCCATTTGGACTCTTGGCAAGCTTAAGGATATTAACTGTGTATTCGGTGTTGGACAACAATTTGGCCGAAGGAGTGAAAATCGCAGTAGAATCAGTATAAGTGACAGTTCCAGCTACGGGTAGTAAACCCATTTTCACGGTGAATGTAGCAGCTGAAATCGTCGCAGGGTCCATTTTTTCACTGAAGGTAGCTCGAATGGTTTTTTCAGCAGTAACGCTTGTAGCTAAGTCCAGCGGGTCTATTGATACCACTCTTGGAGCTGTTCCGGTGTCGAAGGTCCAATTATGCGCGACGGCTAATGGGATTCCATCTTTATTTTTGGCTTCGATGGTGATGATACCTGTGTAGGTAGTTCCAGCCAAAAGACCGCCTGTCGGAGAAAAGGTCGCTGAGGTTCCGGAATAGACTACATCGCCTGACACCTGCGTAGTTCCTGCCATTAATTGGTAGGAAGCCGAGGTTATGGTCAATGAATCCATTGGCATACTAAACGTCGCACTTATATCTTTGTTGAGTGGAATGCCAGTTGCCAGGTTTACCGGATCAGTAGATATTACTGTAGGTGTTACGCCCGTGGTAAAGGTCCATACATAGGCAGTTTGCAAAGCATTTCCCATCATATCTTTCACTACCGGCTCCACCCTTCCTGTATAGGTTGTGTTGGGTGAAAGAGTGGAAGAAGGCATGAAACTCATTTTATTGGTTCCTGCCTCGTAGGTCAATTCTCCTGAAAGTTCGTCGCCCAGTACTCCCCCATTTCCTGTGCTACCTACTCTTAAACTGAAAACTCCCGGCGAAATACTCGCAGGATTCATAGGTTCATTGAAGGTAACGTCGATTACGTTATTTAATTGAACCCCAATAGCTTCATTAATCGGATTCGTGGATTCAACTTCGGGGCAGATACCCACTACCTCGTCAAATTCATTATTGCAGCTGCCAATTATGGCACCTATAGATAAGGCTGCCAGCGTGGTCAGCCAAAATCTCTTTTTGTAACTTTCTTTTTTCATAATGTGTAATTCCCCCATGGATAATGATTGACTTTTTACTTTTAATCGCTTACAAACTCATTTTTTAAAAGTTGGAAAAATGAGTGTGAACGATCCTAATGCTGTAATGTGTTTTTAAAAATTGATATTAAGACCATGTTGTCTTATAATGAAACAGCAGGTACGCTACAGTTTTCATTTGCCACAAAAGTCCACTAAAATTGGGTTGGAATTATTACATACATAAATTATTTATTTACATAAAACTCATATTTTCAAAATAAAAGTTAAGTATAAATAGATTTATATATTTTTTTATTTGCCATTTAAACGGATAAAAATGCTTTTTGAAAAGTTGGTGTTCTTGGAAAAAGTGAAAATTTGGTCTATTACCAAATCACCGTTTTAAAATTGTCGTACCATTGACAACAAACAAAATGTTGTACATACAATCAAATATGTATAAAAGTTAAGTTTGTTTAATTCTCTGACGATTGGGACTTGGAGTGTGCGGGATGCCATTAAAAAAATCTGAACGTACTGGTTAAAAATTTTCTAGATTGTCAGATCTATTCGATTTTGATTGTTTAAAAAAAGAGGGGGTTACGCCTGTGATTTTCTTGAATTGATTGGACAAATGGGCCACACTACTATAGTTCATTTTATGTGCGATTTCAGATAGGTTGAGCTCATCGTAAAGTAAATACTCTTTTACCCTCTCCACCTTGTTAATGATGATGTATTGCTGTATGGTGATTCCTTTTACTTCTTTGAAGACATTGGAAAGGTAGGTGTAGTCATAGCCTAATTTATGGCTGAGAAAATTCGAATAATTTTCTTTTGGGGTTTCATTCGGAGAATGGACTATTTCTGTAATTGTATTTTTAATCCTTTCGGTAAGAATATTTTTTTTATCATCCAAAAGCTCTAATCCATACTCCAGAAGATTTTTTCTCAGCAATTGTCTCAAATCGGCGGAGATGGGTTCCCCCAACTCCACCACCCCGAGGTCCAAGGTTTTATATCTGAGACCCAGCTTGCAGAGCTCATTTTTAACCACCATTTTACAACGGAGGCTCACCATAAATTTAATATATAATTTCAATATTTCGTAATCAAAATTTTACTATTAAGAAATTGGGTTTACTGGCAGCTAACAATAAATGCTACTATAATTGCGGGGTCAATCACCCGGCTCCTTTTTGAAAAATACCAGGAATACAGTTCCTTCACCCACCGTACTCTCCACTTCAATTTTCCCTCCCAAGTCCTCGACCATTCTTTTTACGATAAATAGACCTGATCCTGTGCCTTCAACTTTTGGATTTAGCCTAATTCGGGGGAAGAAAATCATTTCATGATTTTCTTTTTCTATCCCAGGCCCATTATCGCGAACTGATAGAAGAACGAATTCTCCTTTATCTTCAGTTTTTAACCAAATATTTGGCTTCCCAGTTTGTTCACTGAACTTTATGGCATTGCTGATAAGATTATAGACAATGCTTCTGATATTTTTTCTGGAAATGTTTAATTCGGTGATTTGGAAATCAGTATGGATTTTTGCTTTGGATCCGAAAATCCTATCACTTAAACCTATTCTTACATCTTCCACAATATTTTGGATGTTAATTCTTTCTGAATCCTCAGCAAAATCTGTGTCTTTAAGGCTTTCAGTTAGGTCTTCAATGGTATCCATCAACTTCCCGACGGAGATGCTCAAAGATTCCAGTAGGATGTCGCTTTCATCTTTATCCTCTTCATGCAGATTTTTTAATAGACCTATCAAGCCATTAATGTTATTAATAGGGCCTTTTAAATCGTGGGACAGAGCAAATATGATCGTTTCATGATTCAGGTTAAGTCGTTCATATTGTCTGAGTGCCTCTATACGGGACGATATATCAACAAAGGTGATGATCACGCCATTTGTCTGATTGGTTTTTCGGATTATATAGGGCAGTATATTCATTTGATACCATTTCAGGTCCGTAGTCTGAATTTCCTTTTCCATATCGGTGTTGGTTTCAATTACCTCCCGGATATTATCGATAATTGTGGGGAATCTTATCCTATTGGTGATCTCACTAATTGGCCTTCCGTTGTCTTTTTCGGTCAGCCGAAAATGTTTCATTGCCGGAGGGGTAAATTTCCTTAAGATCATGTCGGAATCCACAAACAACTGCGGGATCACGGTATTTCTGAAATAGTTTTCTAATTCTTCATTCAGTTCAATGATTTTCTTTTTGGATTTTTCTTTTTGGTGAACTTCACTCATGGGGTGCTGCTTTAAAATGATGTTTTAAAAATTTAGATAAAAAACAATATTTATTCTTTTTTTATTAACTGTTGCAAATTTTGTTCCAAATTGAATACTAATTGACCATTAATTTAAAATAGAAGCAACAGGATCACATTAAGCCGCTTTTGCTTAAAATATATTCTGATTTTAAATTGTCAGCATGTTTTCACTATCAATTGAATTGCCTGAACTGCATTCAATTTGTAAAAATTGATTTAAGTTGTAGGTATGGGTTTTCTAGAATCGCCGAAAAACCCCCCGTGTAAGGCAAAAGATATTTATAGGCTTCCCAGTTGAAATAAGGGGATAATTCGTTTATTCTCTTATTAAAAGAGTAAATTTTTGGTCGTAAAATTTTAGTAATCAGAGAGATGATGAAAT
>DATHWC010000254.1:0-4721 GCA_035460985.1 Lunatimonas sp. | reverse complement strand
CATGGCATAACTGATAATGGCGAGAACGATCATAGCGTAGGCTCCCCAGAAAGCATAATGCCCGTGCATGGCTGTGACTAGGGTTCCATGAGTATACAGATTGGTCTGAGGCAATGTATGCGCAAAGCCAAGTAATCCCGCACCGATGAAGGACACAATAGCGGCGCCGATAGTCCAAAACAGAGCCAGTTTGTTTGGGTGGTTTTTCTCACCCTTTCTATACATGTAGACAGCAAACAAAGCCATGGCAAGAAATGCAAGTGGTTCCAGAGCTGAAAAAACGCCCCCAACTATCAGCCATATTTTATTGACACCAATATAGTAATAGTGGTGGCCGGTCCCGAGAATTCCTGAAAGAAAGGTAAGTCCAACGATGACATAAAGCCATTTTTCGATCACCTCCCGGTCCACTCCCGTCAATTTGATCAGAAGAAAAGCCAGAATACCGCCCATAATCAGTTCCCAGACACCTTCTACCCAAAGATGCACAACCCACCATCTGAAAAAGGAATCCGTTACTTGGGAATCAAACCAAATCATACCAGGTAGGTAGAGCAAAGCCGCAAACACCAGTCCCATAACCATGACCAAGGCCGTCGTTGTCTGCCGTTTTCCTTTAAATAAGGTGGCCAGGATAATACCCAAAAAGAGGAGGACATTGACAACAACCAGATAATCCAATTCCCTTGGGATTTCCAGGAATTTTCTTCCCTCCCATATATTGAAATGGTAGCCGATTATGGCGGCGACACCTACAATTGCCAGAGATATCAACTGCACATAGGCAAGTTTGACACTCACCAACTCCCGCTGCGCTTCCTCAGGAATGATATAATAAGCGGCTCCCATAAACCCTGTCAGCAACCAAATAACCAAGAGATTGGTATGTACAGCACGTGCGGTATTAAAAGGAATCCAGTCATGGAGTCCGTCCATTCCGATACGGGCAAAACCCATAATAAAACCGTAGACAATCTGCAATGCGAAGAGCAGCATACACAAGGCGAAAAACCAGTAGGCTACCTGTTGGGATTTGTATTTCATAGTATTGGTGGGTTATTTGTCTTTAGCTAAAGGAGAGACAATGCGTTCAAAACCATTGAGGTCTAATTGGCCTATCCATATAAAATATTCTACCATGGCATCGGCTTCCTCATCGGTCATTTCATAAGCTACCATCTTGCGTCCGTTGGGTGCCCAAGATACCGGAGATTGCAGAATAGCCTTAACCAGTGGTGCTCCCTTTCGGTCAATCACCTTGGTAAGTTCAGGTGCGTAATAAGCACCTTCTCCCATTATGGAATGGCATCCCATACAGTTGTTTGCCTCCCAGATATGCTTACCTTTTATCACCTGCTCGGTGATATTGTGGTGGTTGGTCTGGTCATTGCTCGGAGCTAAAGAATAAATTGTCAATCCGATAAATATCAGAAAGGTGACTGCTGTACCTCCAAAGAAAAAAGCCTTTGCTTGCGATTTTGATAGCATATGGATTTGGGTTTAAATGAATCGTAAAAGGAATATTAAAATACCTGTTAATATTTTATTTTGCTAAGATAAGAATCATTGGTAAAAACCAATACCAATGGACCAAAAAAAATATTTTCAACACCAAGTCAAAATTATTTATACATTACAAGTACGAATTGTATGATAAAACACTTGTTAATTGCTGATAAAAGTCATGTTATTCCTAAGTTTTTCCCATTTATTTTGTGACATATCTCTTCCGATTTTTCTCAAAAAAAAAATGCTTTCTAATTGTTAAATAGACTTAAATCAAAAACTTAAAAAAACAGACCATGGAAAAGAAAAAGTTTTATCCATTTAAAGGAGTTTTTTATCCTTTACTCTTTTTACTAATTGCCATCACGATATATAGTTGTCAGGAAAATAAGGCAAATACAAATGGGAAATTCATCAAGGACGCCAGTAAGATAAAGGTATTCGGCGAGATGATTGCTGAGTTGACTGACCCACCGTTTGTACCCGCTCCCATCGGCAACAGACCGGCCATGAAGCTATACATGGAAATGGAAATTATTGAAGAGGAGGCTGAAATGACCGACGGCGTTACTTATATGTATTGGACCTTTGGAGGAACTGTTCCCGGATCTTTTATCCGAACGCGAGTAGGAGATTTGGTGGAATTCAAAATCAAAAACCATCCCGACAACAAACTCCCCCACAATATTGACCTGCATGCTGTAACCGGTCAGGGTGGCGGTGCAGAGGCATCATTTGTAGCACCGGGTCATGAGAAGACATTTTCTTTCAAACTCATCAACCCCGGACTGTATGTTTATCACTGCGCCACAGCTCCGGTGGGCATGCACGTTGCCAATGGGATGTATGGTTTGATATTGGTTGAACCGGAAGGGGGACTTCCTCCGGTTGACAAGGAATTCTATGTCATGCAGGGGGATTTCTATACCGAGGGAAAATTTGGACAGCCTGGATATCAGCCATTTGACATGCAAAAAGCAATAGACGAAAAACCAGATTACGTAGTGTTCAACGGCAAAGTCAATTCGCTAACCGGTGACAATGTCCTTACAGCCAATGCTGGAGAGACTGTACGGCTTTTTTTTGGCAATGGCGGCCCAAATCTGGCTTCATCCTTCCACGTAATTGGTGAAATATTTGACAGGGTGTATGTCGATGGAGGGGATCAGATCAACTACAATGTGGGCACCACGCTTATTCCCGCCGGAGGAGCCGCTATATTGGAATTTAAAGTAGAAGTACCATCCAATTTGGTTTTGGTAGATCACTCCATTTTCAGGGCGTTTAACAAAGGAGCGTTGGGTATTCTTTCCGTTACAGGTGATGAAAATCCCGCCATTTTCGCGGGCGAAATAATGGAGGGGATTTATAAGCCTGAAGGCTCAATCATCCAAAACATGCCCAAAGACGGGATCACAATGGAGGCTCCAAAGGACTTAAACAAATCTGAAAAAATGGAAGCCGGGAAAAAATTATATATGCAGGCTTGTTTCGCTTGCCACCAGGCAAATGGTGAAGGAATAGCCAATGCTTTCCCACCTTTGGCTCAGGCGGATTATCTGAATGCGGATGAAGACAGGGCAATTGACGCCCTTATTCACGGACTTTCTGGAGAGATCACGGTCAATGGCAAAAAATACAACAGCATCATGCCATCCCAGCAGCTTACAGACGATGAGGTAGCCAGCGTATTGACTTATGTGTACAATAGCTGGGGAAATAAAGGTTCGGAAATCACTTCCGAAATGGTAAAAAAGAGAAGAAAATAATGGGAAAGTTGCTAGTACTTTGGTTGTGCACGCTGCTCGCCTCCCACACATCCGCACAGAATGTGGAAATGGCACTCGTAAATGAGGGGATCTATACCCCTCTTTACGGCAGTGCTGAGGAGGGGCAGGTGAAAGTCAATGCCTTTTATATGGATATAATACCAGTTTCTCATGGAGATTTTCTTGAATTTGTAAAAGAATTCCCCCAATGGCAAAAAGGAAATGTCATCAAACTATTCGCTGACTCAAGATACCTTGACAACTGGACTACCAACACCAGTTTTCCCGAGTATTTAAAGGATAAACCAGTGAATAATGTTTCCTGGTTTGCCGCAAAAGCTTATTGTGAATGCCAGGGAAAACGTTTGCCTACCGTAGATGAATGGGAATTTGCCGCTATGGCTAGTGAAGATAAAGCTGATGCGCGTCAGGACAGCTTATTTAATGTTGGTATACTGAGAAGCTATGAAAAACCCAAAACCTACCTTACACCCGTCGGCCAAAGTCCAAAAAACTATTGGGGAGTAAAAGACCTGCATGGTTTGGTGTGGGAATGGACCCTGGATTTTAATTCCATCATCATAACGGGGGAATCCAGGAACAACGGCAATACAGACAGGGGCTTATTTTGTGCATCAGGAGCGGTTGGTGCCAGCGACTTGATGAACTATGCCGCATTTATGCGTTATGCATTACGGTCCAGCTTAAAGGCTAATTATTCACTCACCAATCTCGGGTTTAGGTGTGTCGCGGATGCCGAACACTATGATTTAATAACCAAAAAATAGACGCATACAGGCCATTTTAATCTATCGAAATTATTTAAAGCAAGTCTACTATGAAGTTACTTCTTTCAATTCCTCTACTGTTCCTCATCTTCTCATGCAATGAAAACAATATATCCAAGGAGATATCCATTGAGGATGACACCATACATGAAATGTCCATTTACCAATTGCCGTCTGTATGGAATACCCAAGATGGCAAACAAATTGAATTCAAGGATCTGAAGGGAGAAACGCTGGCCGTAGTTATGATCTACACTGCTTGCCGCACGGCCTGCCCCCGATTGGTTGCCGATATGAGGTCCATAGAAACGGCAGTAAGCAGCAAGAAAACGGGTGGGGTAAAATACGTACTGGTGAGTATAGACCCAGAAGCGGACAGCCCAGAACGGCTAAAAGCATTTGCTAAGGAAAACGGGATGGATGGACCACAGTGGCTGTTTCTTCAAGGAACAGAAGATGGTGTCCGTGATTTCGCAAATATTCTGGCGGTTAAATACAAAAAAATAAGCCCCATAGATTTTTCCCATTCAAATATCATCTCCGTATTTGACAGACAAGGTGTCATGACGTATCAAAAAGAAGGTTTGGGATTGGAAAATCTGGATATAGTCAACAAAGTTATAGAGACAGCTATGAGGTAAATAAAAAGGAATTGAAA
>DATHWC010000253.1:0-11510 GCA_035460985.1 Lunatimonas sp. | reverse complement strand
AACCCAAGAACCCGGACGGGAATAAATATGAAGTTGGATTGGAATCCACTGGAAGGATTGACATTTTCCGCCATCGGTGGGTACACCTTTGCTCTCTTGGAACAGCGATCCTACCTGGCATCACAGCGCTTAAATGATGATGTATTTCACGGACAATCCTACCTGAACCAGTTCAGTAACAAAGAGATTTTTCAAACCACACAGTTTATAGGTGAGTATGCGAAAGAAATAAACAAGAATTCCTTTGGGGTTTTGCTTGGATATTCGTTTGAAAACCAGATGGACTCGTACTTTAATGGGTATAGGCAGGATTTTCCAAGCAATGACTACACCGTTTTGGACATGGGGGGTGTCGACAATCAACGTGTAGGCGGTTTTGACGAGGAATGGGCCATTCAATCGGTATTTTCCAGAGTACGGTATAGCTATGCCGACAAGTACCTGTTTGAATCAACCGTTAGGTATGACGGTTCTTCCAGATTTCCCACAAACAACAAATACGCGTTATTTCCGTCGATGGCTGTAGGCTGGAGGATTTCAGATGAGTCATTTCTCCAGGGTGCCGGATGGCTTTCGGATATGAAATTGAAAGCTTCATGGGGAGTCTTGGGTAATCAGAACATAGGGAATTACCCTTACCAAACTGTTTTGACCTCGGGTAGGGATTATCCTTTTGGCGGGACCATGGCCACTGGGGCAGCCTACTCGGTATTTATGGATCAAAATATCCGATGGGAATCGACAGAAACGTATGATTTTGGACTTGAAACCGTATTTTTTGACGGAAAATTGTCGGCAGATATCACCTATTTTGACAGACATACGAGAGATATTTTATTCAGACCTACCGGCAGCGTTTCCTCCGTGTTGGGGGTTCAGATTAGTGAAGTAAATACAGGGGAAGTACGAAATTCAGGTTTGGAGTTTGACATGATGCATCGAAACCAATTTGGGGATTTTAGGTATTCCATTGGGGGCAATTTTACTATTACCAAAAACGAAGTACTTTCTTTAGGTCTTGGTAACGTGGAACAGCCAAACGGCATGGTAGGCAACGGCTCCAACTTGTTTGTCGGGTTTCCCATGGAGATGTATTATGGGTACCTCTCCGACGGTGTTTTTCTGAATGCTGAAGACATACAAGGCTGGGCTAACCAATCTCCAATTACTCCAAATCCAAGACCTGGCGATATCAGGTACAAGGATATCAGTGGACCAAATGGTGAACCCGATGGCAGGATTGATCCTACCTATGACAGAACCTACTTGGGTAGCCGTATTCCAAAGTACACGTTTGGGATAAACTTTAATGCCAGCTATAAAAATTTCGATATTTCCGTCTTCGGTCAGGGCGTGACAGGGGTAAGTGGATTGTTGGATAATTATGCAGGTTGGGCTTTCTTTAACCTAGGAAATATTCAAAGGTGGCAAATGGATGGGAGATTTGATCCTGAAAATCCCTTAAGATACCCTAATTATCCCAGACTGGAGGAAGTAACCAATGCGGGCACACCCAACACAGTACTTTCTGACTTCTGGGTAGTAGATGCCTCTTATTTTCGTATAAAAAACATGCAGGTTGGGTTTACGCTGCCCAAGTCCCTCCAAGACCGGGTTGGCTTGCAAAATGCCAGAATCTATTTGAGCGGTGAAAATGTACTGTCCCTCAGTGGGTATTGGCCTGGCTGGGATCCTGAAATAAACTCGGGTGGTGCTTATTATCCCATCTTAGCCACCTATACGCTAGGTGTAAACCTCAGGTTTTGATCAATATAAATGAAACTATCGTCAAATCGGACGTGACGCATGTGACAAACGGAGGGATAATTATCCTACATGCGACCTGCCCGCAGGGATTACATAACTTGCCCCGAATAGTCGGGGTGCCCACTTAAAGACAATAAACAGATGAAATCTATAATTAAAACATATATTCTCGGTCTCCTATTACTGATAAATTTTTCATGTGATGATAAATTAAATCAGTCCCCTACGAATGCCTTTGCGAGTGATTCCTTTTGGACCTCGGAAACGAACGCCATGATAGCCTTGACCGGCCTGTACAGGGGAAATATCGTTTATGGCACTCAAGTAGTCCCTTCGGATTGGTGGACTTACTGTGGGATCGTCTTTCTGGAATTCGCTACAGACAATTCCTACGATCGACGGGGAGATAACAGCACCTATAACCGGCTGACTGATGGCACGTTGTTGCCAAACAATAACGTTGTATTGGGTTACTGGACTGGCTCCTACCGAAGGATTGCAATCGCCAATGACTTTTTGGAAAACATCGAAAATGCGACCATGCCCGAAGATGCGAGGAATAGGATGCGTGCGGAAGCCAAATTCCTAAGAGCAACCCAATATTTCTATCTTTCTCAATTTTGGGGCAGTGTGCCGTTGGTGGTGAATACCTTGACTCCTGACGAGGCCAACAATGTTACCTTGACCAGTAAGCAACAAATCGTTGACTTTGTCGAAAGCGAATTCCTCGAGAGCATTGAGTTTCTACCACGTTATGCAGCGCTTTCTGCTTCAGAAATAGGGAGGGCCAGCAAGCAAGCAGCTTTGGCTTTTTTGGCAAGGCTTTATTTGGGAGAAAAGCAATTTGCAAAAGCAGCAAGCACCTATCAGCACATCATTGAATTTGGTGATAACATCATAGATAACGATTATAAAACGCTGTTTTATCCGGCGAATGAAAACAGCCGCGAGAATATTTTCAGCGTACAGTTTACGTCGGGTTTTGCCGCTAATTCCTTACCTCAACACGCTTATCCAGCAGTGTCCAGTGGATGGCATATCATAAATCCTACCGGTAGTTTGGCAGAAGCTTATGGGTTTGATGATGGTACGCCCTTTTCTTTTGATGATCCAAGATATAGTACGAACGATATGGGTGCCAATCGGGATCCAAGATTTAGGGACACGTTCCTTTGGGATGGGTCTACTTTTGGAGGCAGGACGTATGTTTGTCATCCCGATTCCACTCAGTCAGTTGATCAACTGACCTATTCGAAACAAGCTACACGGACGGGATATGGATTAAGGAAATTCTTTGACGAGTCTTTTTCAGGCAATCTGATAACAGACTATGGTGGAAATATTCCCATTATCAGGTATGCGGAGGTTCTCCTTGGGTATTTGGAGGCTGTCATGGAGGCTGGAGATCCAATCACCCAGCAACTGTTGGACCAGACGATCAATCAGGTTCGGGGAAGACAATCTGTTGGACTGCCACCAATCACCGAAACCAATCCAGCGCGATTGCGCGAAATCCTTAGGAATGAAAGAAGAATCGAGTTAGCTTTTGAAGGTACCAGACTATGGGATATTTTTCGCTGGGGCATTGGAGGAGAAGTCCTTACAGGAGATTTTTGGGGTGCGGCTTTTCCCGAATCCGCCAGATTGCCTCAAGTTTCCAGAAAACCTGATCCACTTTCCAGATGGCACATCACCACAAAGAATTTCCGCGCAGGTGTCGATGACCAATGGCCCATTCCAGAGGCTGAGACGAATATTAACCCGAATTTGGCACAATAAATCAGAAACATGAAAAGAAGACACGCAGTAAAAGCAATCGCGCTAGGAACAGTTACCCCTCATTTTCTATTTGGTGAGTCTACCGATACGAAACCCGATATAAATGCATTGAAGCTGTCCCAAAAGCTTTATTTTGAAAGTAGTTGGAGTAATTGGCCGGATATGCCTTGGATCGGTCCGGATTATTGGGGTAATCGGCTTCAGGATTGGGAAATCAGAAATGGTAAAGCAGTATGTGTTGTCAGCGATAAAAACAGGACACTTCATAGCCTCACCCACCAAATTCATGAAAATCCCGGGAATTTTCAGTCAAAGGTCACTGTGGAATGGCTGAATCCGACCGGCCTGGGGAAGCCCGAGGCTTATGTAGGATTCCGGATTGGGGCCAAAGGAAATTTTAAAGACTACAGATCCGCGGCTGTTTTCGGGGAAGGCATTGATTGTGGAATCAACGGCGCAGGACACCTCTTTATTGGTAAAGAAACCAGTGACAGTAAATTGTCCTCCTCCGGGACTTATACCCTTCAACTTGCTGCGGAATTACGTGACAATCAATATGAATTGAGCCTGAACGTTTTTGATCAAGGTAATGCCGAAGTGCTTTCTTCCATACGTTTGGGAAACATATCCAATCAGGACCTTATCGGGAATTTGGCACTGCTGTCCCATTTCCCGGATATGGAGGAAGGCAGCGTAACCCCTGCAGTGGCTTTTTCCAACTGGGTAATTAGTGGGGAAAAAGTCTCTCAAAATAGGTTTCAAGCCTTTGGACCGATCTGCTTTGCCTATTATACCCTGCACGACGGGGTTTTAAAAATGGGGGCGCAGTTGGCACCGATTGATCAAGTAAACGGGTTAAATGTGAGTTTACAAACAGCCAAAGGATCCGGTTGGACCACCATTCAGGAAGGCAAGCCGGACTCATTGGGAAGGGTGGTACAATTTATCGTGAGGAATTGGAGTGCTACGGAAAAGGTGCCCTACCGTGTCAAACTTGAACTGCCATTAAAGGATGGCGTCTATGAATATTATTATGAAGGTTCCATCGCGGCGGAGCCAAAGGCAGCCGATAAAGTAAAAATGGCTGTTTTCAGTTGCAATGCGGATTATGGGTTTCCCGATACCGAAGTCAGTGTGAATTCACTGAAGCACCGGCCTGATCTGGCTGTATTTCTGGGGGATCAATTCTATGAAAGCACCGGTGGTTTTGGCATTCAAACGTCGCCCTTGGAAAAATCCAGTTTGGACTATTTGAGAAAATGGTACATGTTTGGTTGGTCCTACCGGGAAATATTCAGAAATATCCCGTCTGCCTTTATTCCTGATGACCATGACGTGTACCACGGCAATGTATGGGGAGAAAGCGGTAAAAAAGCGCCTACAGATGGAGGTTGGGGATATGAAGCCCAAGATCAAGGCGGATATAAAATGCCTCCGGAGTGGGTCAATATGGTACAACTGACGCAGACGGGGCATCTCCCAGGGCCCTATGACCCCACTCCTGTAAAACAAGGTATTACAACTTATTATACCGACTGGGTGTATGGCGGGATTAGCTTTGCCATATTGGAGGACCGCAAATTCAAGACGGCTCCTAAAAATATACTCCCCGAGGAAGCGAAGGTTTTAAATGGCTTTATACAAAATCGGGAGTTTGACATAAAAGCCCATTATGACATCGATGCGGAGCTCTTGGGACAAAGACAAATGAAGTTTTTGCAACATTGGGCCACAGATTGGAGTAGGGGGGCGGAAATGAAAGCCGTGTTGTCGCAGACCAACTTTTGTACCGTTGCCACGCTTCCAAAAGGGAGCATTATTGACAGTATTGTCCCCAGTCTACCCATCCCCAGCCCGGGTGAATACGTGGACGGAGATGCTCCTACTACGGATATGGACTCCAATGGCTGGCCGCAAAAAGGCAGGGATGAAGCGTTGAAGGTAATCCGGAAAAGTTTTGCTTTGCATGTGGCGGGTGACCAACATCTCGGTTCTGTGGTGCATTACGGCATAGAGGAGCATGGGGATGCGGGGTTTGGTTTTGCAGGCCCTGCCCTGAACAACCTTTTTCCTCGTCGGTGGTGGCCAACCTTAGCCAAGGATCACCAACCCTTACCCGGGAAACCACCCTATACCGGGAAATTTCAGGATGGCTTTGGAAATAAGATGACCGTCCATGCCGTGGCCAATCCCCGCAAGACCAATAGGCAGCCCGAGCGTATCTATGACAGAGCCACAGGCTATGGACTGGTGACCTTTGATAAAGCGGAAAGAACCATGAAGCTGGAATGTTGGCCGCGGTTTGTAGACCCTGAAAAAACTCCCTCAGGCCAGTATGAAGGCTGGCCCATCACCATTGCCCAAGAGGAAAACTATGGAAGGAAAGCTGCTGGATTCCTACCTTTGCTGGACCTACAGCGCATACAACATCCTGTCGTGCGGGTGATTAATGACAAAAATGGGGAAGTTGAGTATTCTTTACCTGTAAAGGGAAAAAGCTTCCGGCCAAAAGTTTTCGCACGGGGAAAATACTCCCTTCATGTTCAGGATGCCGTCACGGGAAAAGAAACGCTGATCTCTGGAATATCCCTTGCCAAAAATGAAAATGAAACCTTGACAATTACGCTGTAATAAACTTATGTTAAAACTATTGAAAATGAAAAAAAACACGTTGTGCCTCTTTCACCTTGCCGCGGTCCTGATGTTTACCCAATGTCAACCCCAACCCAACGAAGCATCTACTGACAGGCAGAACTTACCTAATATTGTCATTATATATATGGATGATCTTGGGTATGGTGATATGAGTGCTTATGGCGCCACGGAACTACAAACACCCCACATGGACAAACTGGCTCATGGAGGAATCCGCTTTACCAACGGATATGCTTCATCGGCCACCTGTAGTCCCAGCAGATATGCCTTATTGACGGGCAGGTATCCTTGGCGCAATGAAAACGCGAAGATTCTGGCGGGAACAGCTCCACTTTTGATCGGTACCGATGAGTTGACCCTTCCCAAAATGCTGAAAGGGAAAGGATACAAAACCGCCGTCATTGGCAAATGGCATTTGGGTTTGGGTGATGGAGAGGTGGATTGGAACCAACGGGTGAGTCCTGGGCCCAACGAGGTGGGTTTCGATTATGCTTATATCATGGCGGCCACCCAGGACAGGGTGCCTACGGTGTATCTTGAGAATGGAACGGTGAAGGGTCTTGATCCCAATGATCCCATATTGGTGGATTATGAAAAAAATTTTGAAGGGGAACCTACCGGGAAAGACAATCCGGAATTATTGCGCCTCAAGTGGCATCACGGCCATAACAACAGCATTGTGAATGGCATTCCCCGAATAGGATTTATGAAAGGCGGGGAAAATGCCAAATGGGTGGATGAGGATATGGCGGATCACTTTTTGGAGAGGACGCAGGAATACTTGAGGCAATCTAACGGTGAACCGTTTTTTCTCTATTATGCCTTGCAGCAACCCCATGTTCCCCGTACTCCCCACCCCAGGTTTGAAGGCAAATCAGGTATGGGGCCAAGGGGTGATGTGATTTTGGAAGCGGATTGGTGCATAGGTGAATTTATGAAAACCCTGGAAGAACAGGGACTATCTGAAAATACCCTTGTCATTTTCACCAGCGACAACGGTCCCGTTTTGAATGATGGATATTATGATGAGGCGGTGGAGAAATTGGGGCAACATACCCCTTGGGGTCCGCTTAGAGGAGGCAAATACAGCCTTTTCGAAGCAGGAACACGTGTCCCTTTTATCACCTATTGGAAAGGAAAGATCAACGCTGGCGTATCCGACGCCATGGTAAGTCAGATCGATTTCTTGTCTTCCTTTGCAAGCCTCGTGGGCAGTTCTGAAAGAAGTGAAGACGGACAGGACCTGTTGTCGGTGTTTTTGGGTGAAAGCCAGACTGGCCGGGAGACCTTGGTATTGGAAGCCACTACCCGTACCGCCCTTAGACACCAAAATTGGATCATGATTCCTCCCTATAAGGGTCCGGCCGTAAACACTCAAGTCAATATAGAGTTGGGAAATGATGACGCATTTCAGTTGTATGATTTAAGCCAGGATATTGGGCAGCAAAAAAACCTGGCAGAAGAAAAACCCGATAAATTAAAAGAGTTGGTTGATGTTTTTGTTGGTATACGTGGCAGGGACTTTGTTGATATTGAAGATTTGGAGTTGAAATAGTAATTTCACCAACATCCAACCGCAAACCCTCCAGGTTTTATCCATTTTGTCCAAACAACTTATCTTAATCAACAAAACCTGGAGGGTTTCTTTCATAGCATACAAGAGAGGACGTGCTGTGGATTTTAGAAATCTCATAAGAGGCAGTTGATCTTTCATTCTGATTTTTTATCCTTTGATTGTTTAGCCGATACAGGTAAATTCCGGAAGATTTTTCGTTTATCCGTTTCAGAAAAGCGTTATGGATTTTATGAATATGAAAAAATGTTAAATAATCGGTGACACGCAATCTTGGTTGGCAGCTTTAGGTAAAATAAAAGAGAATTTGTGAAAGTTATCAAAAGGTACATCAACGGACGGATAGGGAATGCTAATGATGAAATTTTGTTAATTAAATAAATTGTTGTATTTTTTTATTAAATATTTTACAACAATTGAATGAAATGGTTGTTCTTGGATGTATAACTAACCAAAAAAATACCATGATGAAATTAATGAGCATGTTCGTAATGGCCCTATTCGTAAGCGTAACGCTTCTGGCCAATGATACAGTGGAGAATCCACTTAAAGAGAAAGCAGAAATGGATATCGTTGACTTGGCAGCAAGTACTGATTTCCTTTCTACCTTGGTAGCGGCAGTAACAGCCGGAGATTTAGTGGATGTTTTGAAAGGTGACGGACCTTTCACCGTGTTTGCACCAACTAACGAAGCGTTCGCGAAACTTCCTGCGGGAACCGTAGAGGAGTTGTTGAAGCCTGAGAATAAGGCCAAGCTGATCGAAGTGCTTACCTACCATGTGGTACCTGGTGTGGTAAAATCTACCGATTTGAAAGACGGCCAAAAAGCAAAGACGGTGCAAGGCCAAGAGATAACCGTATCGCTGAAAGACGGAAAGGCAATGATCAACAATGCCACAGTTACCGCGGCCGACATAGAGGCAACTAACGGAATTGTTCACGTCATCGATACAGTTATCTTACCACAATAAGATTCTGACTTGAAAGCATAAGTAAATCCCTACCACCGCTATGCGCTGGTAGGGATTTTTTTTGAAATTATTTCATTGTCAACCAACATAGCCACTATGTCGTACCGATTTTGTGTTAGGCAAAAATCGATATCTTCCTCAATATTGTAATTCTGTAAGCGCTTGGCGTGGGAGGCTTTTTTTAGGAAGCCAACTAAGTCTCCCTTTACCTGATAATAAAGCGTTTCCATGGCCAGCGTACCGTCACAATCATAAGGGTATTGGAGCAGAGATGCCAAAGCTCCCGCAAAAAGCGAGTCCTCTAAATTAAACTTACCTTTCCATCCCGCGCAAAAAATTAGGACCGGCATATTTTTTATCCGGATGTATGCGGCTGTTGCCTGTAAATTTAGAAATGCGCCTATAATCACTTCCTCAGCATCCTCTTTGGATCGTTCAATGGCTACCGTACCGTTCGTAGTGGTCATGGCGATACGTTTATCTTTAAACGCTCCATTCAAATAACTCAGCGGTGAATTCCCCAGTTCAAAACCTTCGGCCTTTTGGCCGTTTCTTTCGCCTGCGGTAATGTACCCTTCTTTCCTCAATAAGCGACAGGTTTCCAAATCCTCAACCGGTCTGATACGCTGTACGCCGTTTGCGAGGGCTGTAACCATGGTGGAGGTAGCCCTGAAAATATCGACTACCACCACGATTTTTCCACGAAGTTCGTGTAAATGTATCAGTTCAGGGCTGAAACAGATTTCCAATGAATTCATATCTGGTATTTGCGTAATTATTTCTGTAATAAAGGGAGTTTATATACCGTTGCCTCCAATTTTTTGTTTCGCACTTCTATAATGATGATCGTGCCTGGCTTGGCATATTCCGTTGGGACATATCCCAGTCCTATACCTATCCCCATACTTGGAGACTGGGTTCCGGAAGTAACCTCGCCGATGGGTTCCCCCTCAGTATTGAGGATCCGATAATGAGCCCTGGGAATTCCTTTTTCGTTTAGGATAAACCCTACCAGCTTTTTCGCTACGCCCTGTTCTTTTTGGGCTTTTAAATTTTCACTGTTGATGAAGGGCTTGGAAAATTTGGTGATCCAACTAAGTCCTGCTTCTAGCGGGGAAGTTTCATCCGTAATGTCATTTCCATACAGGCAGTATCCCATTTCGAGTCTTAAGGTGTCCCGTGCACCCAGTCCGATAGGTTGAATGCCATGATCTTTTCCAGCCTCAAAAATCGCATTCCAAATATGGGAAGCGTGTTCATTTTTAACATATATTTCAAATCCACCTGCCCCGGTATATCCCGTAGCGGACAGAATAACATCCGGTATTCCGGCAAGTTCACCGATTGCAAAGTGGTAAAATGGAATTGACTTTAAATCCACCGAGGTAAGAGCCTGTAGCGTCTCAACAGCCAAGGGCCCTTGTACGGCAAAAAGAGACATGTTGTCCGAAATGTTCTCAAGCGAGGCACCAAACGTGTTGTGGGCATTTATCCATTCCCAATCCTTCTGTATATTGGAAGCGTTCACTACCAACATATACTCCTCTTCGGACATTTTATAGACCAACAAATCATCTACTATACCACCGGCGTCGTTTGGAAAGCAAGAATATTGCGCCTGTCCTATTGTAAGCTTGGAAGCGTCATTGGAGGTAACCCATTGAATCAACTCCAGCGCATTCGGACCGGAGACCATAAACTCGCCCATGTGTGATACGTCAAAAACGCCCACTTTTTCGCGGACTGCCTTATGTTCTTCCATATCTGATGTGTACCTGACGGGCATTAGAAAACCAGCGAAGGGAATTATTTTGGCACCCAAAGAAGCATGTATATCGTGAAGGGCTACTGTTTTATTTTCTTCCTGCATGTGTTTTTGATTTTTCTGAATACGTATGTAAGTGGTTTACGGCGAAATTAGGTTCTAACTGCAATTTGGCCAGTTGAGGATCTAAAATTAAACGGGAATGGGGGAATCACCTAACAAATTTCCCTTTTTAATCGTCAATTTGGAAAAGGAGAATAAGGTAGGAGGATAAAAAAATGGGTCCTGGTATTAGGACCCATTGAATGATTAGTTCCAGCTTGTTTAGCCGGCATAGCCTGGATTTTGGATAAGGTTTTCGTTTACATCCATTTCGCGCTGTGGTATTGGGAAAACCATCCGGGGGTCATCGTGGGAATAGATTATTTCCGCGTTGATATTGTCACGAATGGTGCCCCTGGTGCGTTTCACGTCGTGGATGATGTGGCCTTCGTGTGCCAATTCAAGCTTTCTTTCCAACAGTATTTCCTGAAGGGTCACAGATGCCTTGGCAGGTAAGCTTACCCTGCCTCTAATCCTATTGATATCTTCTGCGGGGGAGGCACCAATCTCCGTGCCCTCTCTCAGGTTTGCTTCCGCCCTTGTCAGGTACATTTCCGCAAGTCGGACTACTTTCACATTTTTAAATTGCTGGCGCCATTTGTCCGTTCGCAGGTCTTCAGCTCGAATGCTGAATTGATTCAATCGTTGGTCTCCCGCCTCATATAACGCGATGTGGTTTTGCAAAATGGTGATATCTCCCCCCCTCGCTCCTTCGTCGGGAGTAGAGTAGAATAGGTGCATATCATTAGCTCCATCTTGGGTATTTACCTGGACAGAAAATAAATCTTCGCTGGTGTCTGCATCATTATTAAAGGCATTCATAAACCCGCTTGTAACCAAAGATTTCCCCGTTTCTGTCGCGGAAATTATCGCTCGGTTTGCCGCATCCCTTGCGTCT
>DATHWC010000252.1:0-5125 GCA_035460985.1 Lunatimonas sp. | reverse complement strand
GGTAACGGCAATGCATGGTCACTATGCATTCTGGGGTGCTTATGACATGTTCGTATTGGCCATCATCAGCATCGATTTGCCGAACCTTACTGGCAGGAAACGCCATGACAAAACCAACGGACAACTTGCTTTCTGGCTTTCAAATATAGGAATGCTGGGAATGGTGGTAGCGCTTGGAGTGGCAGGTGTTGTGCAGGTTTATCTGGAAAGAAGATTGAGTATGGATTTTATGGTAGCCCAAGAAGAGGTGAAAATCCACTTTGTGGTCATGCTTCTTTGTGCCACATTATTCTCAATCGGTATCGGTCTGTATATCTATGAATTTATCAGGTATGGAAGGCCAACTGACGAGGCTGTGACCAAAAAGGAAGAGGCGGTATTGGTCAGCTAGGGTATTTTGACCTATTTCAATGTTAAAATAATTTCGATTAAACAGTTTGTTTCTTAATTCAGGAAAGCCTGAATCCAGCCAGGTTGCTCTTTTAGGGTAACTTGGCTATTTCACCAAAAAAATAGAAAATATCATGGTCATCGAAGCACCTTATTATCATCAGACACATCAGGAATCGGACGTTTTTATTCATGCTTTTAGAAACCGTATGCCCTTACTTCTGAAAGGCCCTACAGGAAGCGGTAAGTCCAGGTTTGTGGAATATATGGCATACAAGCTATCAAACAGGCGCTAAGGGAATTGAACGAGCGACAGATCCATTCTTATGCGTTGGCCATAGAAGCACAGGCTAAGTATTACCTACCGCAAATGTTTGGACAAAACCATTATCAGATTTTGACCAATCCAGTTGAGCTTTTGAGCTCTCTAGTCAAATTGTATGAAAGAATAAAACACCAGTAGTATGAATGTAAATACACAGGAAATCAATCATAAGAATATCTTCTATCCCCCCGGTGGTGTACTACTTTGGATCATCATCATTTTGGAACTGGTCACTTTCGGTTTGGGAATAGGTGGCTTGGTATATTACGGGAAGTTGGAGCCGGAATTGTTCCATAAATCCAGATTATTACTAAATGCTCCTTTGGGAATGCTCAATACAATTGTCCTTTTAGTGAGTGGGTATTTTATGGCCAATACTGTTGCAAAGTTAAGGTCCGGAAAATTGGCTGCCTCCAAAAGGAGTTTGGCAATGACTATTCTGGGAGGGTTGATGTTTGTAGGCCTGAAAAGCTGGGAATATCTTGAAAAGCTACCATTAGGCATAGAGATGGCAGACAACATGTTTTTTACGTTTTATTGGCTACTTACAGGTTTTCATTTAACCCATGTCTTAGTTGGTTTAGTTATTTTGGCGGTTCAATGGTTTAGAATAAAAAATAAATCTGCCAGTTTAGAGGTTGCGGATGCCGAATCGGGTGCGGCGTTTTGGCATATGTGTGACCTGATTTGGTTATTGCTTTTCCCATCACTTTATCTTGTGTTTTGAAATGAAAGATGAAAATTTGTTTACTCTCTTGGTTTTGATAGGCTTAACTTTGGGTACAGCACTAGTGGTCAGTCTGGGGGAAGCATCCAGTCTTAGGTCAGTGATGGTGATGGCGCTTGCAGGTGTCAAGTTTTATTTGGTATCCTTTAAATTTATGGAATTGCGAAAGGCACATTTGTTTTGGAAAATAGCTACAGTCATGGTAGGAATGTTTGTCCTGGTCTTGGTGGGAATGGTAGTCTGAAATTTATGGGTTTTTTTAGTGTGAATAAAGGGTGTGGATAGTTGTCTGCATTTCTTTTTAATTTCTGACCTGAAAAGTTACATCAGTAGTTCGGAACTCAAATGAATAGCTATTTTTTATGCTGTTTGGGAGTTCTTCTAAGGTAGGGCATTCCTTGACAAAATGCTGGATGAAATATTTTCCTTTGTATCCCATGCTGTCTAAAAACGAAAGCATTTGGTTCAGTACTTTCGGGCTTATCAAATCCGAATGTACAGTTGTTCTCACTTCAAATTGAATTTTATTATCAATTAAAATTTCAAGACTTTTTTTAAATTCAGAAAAAAAACTTGATTTTGTGACTTTTTCAAAGTCTCCAGGCATGGCTTTAAAATCCAGCGCAACATAATCCACTAATTTTTCAGAAATTAAGTTTTCGACCATAAATGGCCGGCTGCCATTGGTGTCGATTTTGACCTTCATGCCAAGCCCCTTCACTTCCGAAGCATACCAAGGCAAATCTTGGTGCATGGTGCATTCACCGCCGCTGAAGACAACTCCATCGAGTAGATTTTTTCGTTTTTCCAAAAAGGTAAGCACTTTTTCAAAACTCACTTTTCCTTTTCCTGTGACGATTTCAGGATTATAACAATAGCCACAACGCATATTACAGCCTGCAAACCAAAGGATGCAGGCTGTATGATCAGGATAATCCAAGAGCGTAAATGGGGTAATGCTGTAAATTGGCTTTTTGACCATTTATACTATTCTTTGAAATGGGTTCTCTGTTTGTGTTCTCCTTTTTTGCCGATGTTGAAACTTTCCACCGGTCTGTGGTAGCCCATCACCCGGGTGTACACCAGACATTTGGTTCTTTCACCTGCGTGTTTGCGAAGTAGGTTTTCTGTTTGAGGTACTTTGATTTCAATTTGCATTTTCATGATTGTTTTGGTTTAAATTATCTAAAAGGATTTCATCGCATTTTGGACAGTATTCATGTTCTCCATTCAGGTATCCGTGAATAGGACATATGCTGAATACCGGCGTAACAGTAATATATGGCAGTTTAAAATTTGAGAGCACTTTTTTCACCAAATTACGACAAGCTTCAGGAGAGGATATCTTTTCTCGCATATAAAGGTGTAGTACTGTACCTCCCGTGTATTTACATTGGAGTTCATCCTGAAGCATCAATGCTTCAAATGGATCATCTGTAAAATCCACCGGTATTTGGGAACTGTTGGTGTAATAGATGTTCTCCTCCATTCCTGCCTGAATAATGTCAGGGAACCTTTTGACATCTTCCTTGGCGAATCTGTATGTTGTGCCTTCAGCAGGAGTAGCTTCGAGATTGTAAAGATTGCCTGTCTCTTCCTGAAATTCCTTCATCCTGTTTCTGATATGTTCCAGGATTTCAGCCGCAAAGGTTTGACCTGAGTGTCCTGTAAGGTCCTCCTTGTTGTCAGTGAAATTGAGGATCATTTCGTTCATCCCGTTGACACCGATGGTTGAGAAATGGTTTCTAAAATGCTGCAAGTAGCGCTTGGTATATGGATAGAGACCCCTATCGTACATTTCCTGGATAAATACCCTCTTTTTCTCCAAGGTAGATTTGGCAATTTCCATCAATTGATCCAGTCTGTGGTATAATCCCCCTTTGTTGTCCTTGTAAATGTACCCTAGTCTTGCCATGTTGATGGTGACTACACCGATACTTCCCGTCATCTCAGCAGAACCGAAGAGACCGTTTCCTCTTTTAAGAAGTTCACGTAGATCCAGTTGCAGGCGGCAGCACATGCTCCGGACCGCATTGGGTTTGTAGGCCAATGGGTTTTCTACCTTATTCCCATTTTCATCAAAGGTATATTGACTTCCTATGAAGTTCTGAAAATATGAAGAACCAATCTTGGCAGTATTTTCAAACAGCAGGTCTGTATTTTCACCATTCCAGTCAAAATCCTCAGTGATATTGACTGTAGGAATGGGAAATGTAAATGGTTGTGCATTGGCATCTCCTTCCGTCATGACCGTATAGTAAGCTTTGTTGATCATGTTCATTTCTACCTGGAAATTTTTGTAACTCAAGTCTTCCAGAGATTGTACTCCTCTTTCCTTTGCCTTTTCCAACAACTCAGAATCATTGATTCCCTTGAAAAAGTGAAGATCGTTTTTGGTGGGAATTTGCTCTTTTAAATCTTCAGGTACCACCCAATCCAACGTAATATTGGTAAAAGGAGACTGTCCCCAACGGGCAGGAACATTGAGGTTGTACACAAAAGACCGGATCGCTTTATCTACATCTTTTTGGGACAGTTGGTCTTTGAATACATAAGGAGCCAAGTAAGTATCAAAAGAGCTGAAGGCCTGTGCGCCTGCCCATTCACTTTGAAGGATTCCAAGAAAATTGGACATTTGCCCCAAAGCTTCCCGAAAGTGGGAGGGAGGCTTGCTTTCCACACGTCCTCGGACCCCGTTGAAACCTTCATTGAGCAAAACTCTTAATGACCAGCCGGCACAATAACCAGTTAAGCAGTCTAGGTCATGTATATGGATATCGCCATTTCTGTGTGCATAGCCTTCCTCCTTGCTATATACTTTATCTAGCCAATAGTTTGCGATAATTTTTCCTGCCACATTATTAACCAACCCAGCGTTGGAGTAGGACGTATTGGCGTTGGCATTGATGCGCCAGTCTGTTTGGTGGATGTATTCCTCTATCGTTTGGGTGCTGTCCACATAGGTCGTGTCCTCATTGAGTCCGGCTACATGTTCCCGTTGCATTTTACGGGTATGCCTATAAAGCATAAAGGAGCGCATGACATCAAAATAGCCAGATACATAAAGTTCCTTTTCAATGATATCCTGAATCTCCTCTACCGCCCAGGTCGTTTTGGACTCTAATTGTTTGAGCACTTTTTTAAACGTGATGGCCTGATAGGGTTGATGTACACTTAAATATGCCTTGATCAGTGCATCTTCAATTTTAAAAGGTTCAAATGGTGCATATTCACCGTTTCTTTTAATAACAAATTGGTCCATTATATGGGTGGTTTAGGTAATAAAAACTCTTTGAAGGTAGTATTTTTGATCAGGGAGGAGAATTGTTTTTGTCATGTTTTGACTTGAGAATAATCATGAAAATTATATAAAGGATAAATTGGTCCTTTATATATTAATTTTTACATTTGCTCTACGAAACAGAGGGGAACTACACCTCCCTTTTTTTAAAAAATAAAAGAGGATAAAATTATCCGAAATAAGATGATATTACTCAAGCCCCTCTATATATTCCCGCTTGTTATTTCCGGTTTACTATTAGGGGTTGCTGGGGGATTTGTAAGAGTGGGCTATATCGAATGGAATATACCCGGTACTGCAGCACAACATGGTTTATTGATGGTGGGTGGTTTTTTGGGCACCTTGATCACTTTGGAAAGAGCCATGGTAATGAAGAATAGAC
>DATHWC010000251.1:0-6213 GCA_035460985.1 Lunatimonas sp. | reverse complement strand
GCCCCGGGCCCGCTGATCTCCTCCACTACAGAAGGAGTAGACGCCGTCTTTGGGAGAGGGGCCTTCGGCGGAAAGCAAAACCACGCCTATAGAAGTATCTTCCCGGGCATCCAAAAACGCATCGTACAATTCACTGGTAGTCTTGGGTCTAAAGGCATTTCTCACTTCCGGACGGTTAAAGGCAATCCTTGCCACCCCGTCAGATTTCTGGTAGGTAATATCTTCGTAAGGCTTTACTGTTTTCCAATTGGCCATATCTCTGTTTTTTTTTTAACGCAAGATAACAGGCTTGATCGATTTTTTGTTGACTTTTGGAAAGGGATTGATTGTAACCTATACAAATAGTAAAAAAACAAGGCGTTTCCGATGCTTGAAAGAAATATAGTAATGACGGACGATTCCATGCACTACTTTGACGATATCAAAGTTGGAAAGTGGGCACGGATAGATCCCGCGTTCCACGGCGCCATGGAATTTTGCCAGCAATGGCTTAACGGGGGAACATCCTTTACGCTAAAAACCTCTGGGTCCACTGGCCCTCCGAAGGACATCACGGTAAGTAGGGAACAGATGATCCTGAGTGCGCGGGCGACGAAGTCATTTCTGAAACTCCGCAAGGGATGCCGGATGATTTGCTGTCTCAATACGGATATGATCGCCGGCAAAATGATGCTGGTGCGGGCCATGGAATGGGAAGCGCTGATCTATTTAATAAAGCCAAGTTCAGTTTTACTTCCTCCGTTCCCGAAAGCTTGGGCGGATTTTATCGCTTTGGTTCCGCTTCAGTTGCAAGCAAGTCTCGAAAACAAATCCGCAAAAGGCTTTTTGGAAAAAATAGGCACCATTATCATCGGAGGGGCGCCGGTTTCCCCTGAACTCAGGGAGAAGGCCCGTAGGCTACCCGGAAAAATTTACCAGACCTTTGGCATGACAGAGACGGTATCCCATATCGCCATGGCGGATCTCAAGGCGGAGGGTCCGCTGGTCTACAAGGCCCTGCCAAGGGTTAACCTGAAGGTTGATGCGGCAAAAAAACTGATTATCGAAGCGCCCATGTCGGGATATAGGCGCATTAAAACCCAAGATGTGGTTGATCTAATTGACAATAAAACGTTTATCTGGAAAGGGAGGGCTGACTTTGTGATCAATTCCGGCGGCGTCAAGCTTTTTCCTGATGAACTGGAAGCTGCCATTAATCCCTATTGGAGGAAATATTTTCCAGGTAAGCGGTTCTTTATTACTTCCACCGATGATCCCAAATTAGGAGAAAGCGTATTGTTAGTATGCGAAAAAGTCTCTTCCAAGGATCCCCTTATACAGCCCTTTTTACGTACACTCCATGAAAACATTCACCCGTACTGGATGCCTAAAAGCTTACTTAATGTGGACAAAATCCTTCTTACACCATCCGGAAAAATCGACAAACGGGCTACTTTAAAACCATTTGTCTAATGATCCATTTATTGTTAATATTCCTAATTGTCATGACAAATCCATCCGAAAACTCGAAACTTACCCTTACCATCACCAATATTGGAAGCGGTGAAGGGGTGGTGCAGGTCTTGATTTTTAATCAGGCAGACGGGTTTCCTGATACTCCTTCCAAAGCTTTCAAAAGCTTAAAGATTTCGATCAATCAGGGAAAAGCTGTTACCAACATTGAAATGCCCGAAGGAATATATGCCCTCTCCGCCTTTCACGATCATGACGGGGATGGGAAAATGCGCACCGGAGCCTTTGGCATTCCGAAGGATGCCTATGGGTTTTCCAATAATGCAAAAGGCTTTTTTGGGCCGCCTGCGTTTGAAAAGGCAGCTTTTAATCTCGAAAAATGTGGGATGGATTTGGAAATTAGATTGAGTCTTTAAACTTCATTTCAGAATTGGTTTATACATTTAATTTATCGCGTAACTTTTGGGCAGATCTCAAGCATTTATGGCATTGTTTACTTTGTCACTTTTTTGCTGCACGCCTGCCCTGACGACAGTCAGGGGTCAAAAAAGTAACCAACCTGTCCCGTCAGGACGGGGAAAACCCCGCCGCTGTGCATTTTTAAATTCGTTCGCTGCCCACGCATAGGCGAACTCCTCAGGGCCTTAAATTATTTCGTTATAAGCAAACATTCTATCTAAACCCTTCGTCAAAGTTCCTTTGCCACCGCACTACCCGAATTTCTTCAATCTGCAAGGCGGAAGCTAAAAACGAAAATAGATGTGAATTTGTATCAAGAACATTTATTTAAAAGGTTCAATACTTTACTTTCTGGTCAACCGAATCCTTAGTATAGTCGCTTATAATCATTTGGATAATTAAATAACCGTTAATTATCATAAACCATTGTAAGAAAACTCACCGGACAAAAGAGTCGTAGCGTTTAGAATACTGTTGCGTTTGGTTTCCCGCTGATGGTGATGGCATTAATAAATTCTGCGTAAATCTGCGATATCTGCGGGAAATATTTGGTCGATGAACGGCTGACTTGACACTAGATTGTCATCTGCTGAAAAATTGGAACTACTACAATTGTTGTTGCCCTTTTAAGTTTTACACAACGTCTTTAAACCACCCGGTAATACTAATACGCTCTTTGTTTGTAGGCAGCACCTCGTGGGGAATTTCTCCGCTTAAAAATACCACCAATTTCCCCCCTTCGGGAAAAATATCCACATGCGTTTCTTCCCCGCTATCATTTTGTAAGTACATACGCAATTCTCCGCCGTTCCCTTCTTCCCATGACTCGTTCAAATAAAGAATGACGGTAACCACCCGATAAAGCACTGCTTGAAACTGGTCTAAATGCCTCTGGTAAAAAGATCCCGGGGGATACATCGCGAAATGGGCTTCAAACGATCTGAGCCCAAGGAAACAACGCCGATTTATATCCTGCATCAATATATCCATCAATTCCCAATACTGCTGCTGCAAGGGAGTCAATAGCTCCCCATCCATCCAAAATACCTTATCACTGCGGATTTCCGGTTTGATGGCAAAGGAGTCGCCAGATCCTATACCGGCATGCCTGAATTGACCGTGCCGCAAAATATCCTGCTGCTCATCCAATAAAGCAACCCGCAGGGATTCCGGGATATAATGATCGACTATGGACCAGCCTTTCTCATAGAGATCGGATACGATTTGGCTATTTGATGAGGCAAACATGGTGTTGTTGGTAAGGTTTTCGAGGAATGATATCCTTTCTCATACAAATATACGTGCAGGATTTTGGGTATTCATGAACTTTTTTATTGTGAAAGCCCTAATTTTATCCCTCCTTAAAAAATCATCCTAGTATGCATCTAAAATCCGAAGATATTATCCGTCTGGAAATCGACTATCAAACAGGAGAAGTGCCCCCTCCTTTCAGCCATATTTTTAAGCTAAAACTTAGTTTCGAAAAGAGCTTTGTCAACACCCAGTTTGAAATCACTTATACGGACAGGGAAGAACTTTCGGAGGAGGAAATTATTAATGAGGGATTTACGGAAAATGACGACTTCAAGTTCGTAGGAGAAATTCCAAAAATCTGGCAGCGTGAATTCCTTTCCCTTTATTCCAGCTCCAAATGGTCTCATCAGAAAATGTTGGGACCGGAGGGGGGTATTAAAATCCTGGCAAAGGACCTGCATGGAAAAATAGTTCGCTCTATCCCCCTGAATGCGGAAGAATGGTACTACCTGACTCAGGAATACATCCAAGCTATCTATGAGGTGAGTAAGCGGGAAGCTCCCTTACTGATACGATACAAAGAGGTAGAGTCGGAGAAGGTATGGATGTACGAATTGACGTTTAAATTTTCTGTGCGAAAAATTGAAATACGGATTAACGGTGCCCTTCAGGAATTGGACTGGGAGAGCGCAAAGGACCTTTTAGCAAATATATTCTTACCGGATTACGATTACGGCGTAGCAAAAGCTTCGGAGCCGACGAAGCGTGGAAGTTATATAGATTGTGGTGATGGTCTTTGGCATGATTTTAGAACAGGAGTATTTAACCTGGACGATTCCTTTGACGCCAAGGGAAAGATCCAGGAAGAGTTCAAAAAACTAAACCACATGATATAATGAAACGACTAAATTTATTTTTAATGATCTTCGCTAGCGGTGTGATGATGATGGGCTGTGCCGATTGGAGCAATACTGGTAAAGGAGCCGCCATAGGGGCAGGTTCCGGTGGAGCAATTGGAGGGCTTATTGGCAATAAGTCAGGTAATACAGCTGGGGGTGCCATTATTGGCGCGGCAGTAGGTGGTGTGGCAGGTGCTGCTATCGGTAAGTATATGGATAAGCAGGCGGCCGAATTGGAAGCGATTGAGAATGCCAAAGTAGAACGGGTCGAAGAAGGTATCAAACTAACCTTTGAGTCCGGTATTCTATTTGGTTTCGATTCGTATTCACTTACACCTGAATCACAGGAGAGTGTGATGGAGTTGGCAGAAATCCTCAATAAATACCCGGAAACGAACCTGATAATCGAAGGACATACCGACAATCGCGGAGCGGCGAGCTACAATCAGGACCTCTCGGAAAAAAGGGCAAATGCGGTAACGAATTACCTTAAGATGAGGGGTGTATCCGGAGACAGATTGACCACTGTGGGTCATGGATTTAACAATCCTGTAGACACTAACGAAACTGACGAGGGCAGAGCCAGAAACAGACGTGTTGAAATCGGAATTGTGGCCAACGAAGAGCTTTTGGAAAAAGCTGAAAGCGGAGAGTTGGACGAAAATTAAAAATTACAGAAAACAAATTTTTAAAAAGCCTGGCGGTCTTGTTGACTGTCAGGTTTTTTTTTCAAAAGATCGTTTTTCTGATGCTAATAGCATCTGCTTGTTGGGGATTTAATTTAAAAATCAGATTGGGATCATCATCCCATATATCTCGGTTTAATTCTTTGCGTCTTGTGTTTTACATTTTTATATAGGCCCCAAGAAATTTATCCCCATTAAAATGCACCAAATGATCTGGATTTGTCGGCTATCCACACTTCGTCTCCCAGGCAATGTCTGACATAAAATGCCTAAACTTAGCCCTGTTTAAAACCATTAGCCTCAAACCCAAGGGAAAGTCCTCCACAACCCGCAAAAAGATAAACCACTTTTTTATTCAAATCCGTGTCAACCCAAGGTCTGAGTTTCCTATTAACTTCCTCCCAATATTCCATATCTCAAAACTACAAAATTTTACCTCGCACTGGAAATATCCTTCTTTAGCTCCTGTATCATTCTAGCAATATCCTCCAGTGTGACTTCCTTTTTCTGATCCGGCTGTTCCGGGAATTCCAGACTGATAAAGGCCTTTGCTTCCCACACCTCCACGATATCCTCCCCAAAGATTTCAAAAGGCTTATACCGGTCATTGTCCGAGACCAAAAAAAGCTTCCCCTTATCTTCCAAATAGTTAAACACCCGCTTATAGACGATCCCTTCGCTCTTGGTAACCAAGACATAGGTTTTGCCATTTTTTATCTCTTTGGCATCATTTATAAAAGACCCAACGATCACGGTACCTGGAACTATGGGCAACATACTGTCCCCGCTTATTTCAAATGCTCTGTAGGTGTGATTACGGGAAAGGTTGGGTAGATGGAACTGGGGTTGATTCCCTACAAACTCCGGATCGGCAAAGCCGTTCAAGTATCCGGCAGATGCCTTCTGACCGATAAGGGTGATGGTCTCATTATCCTCCTTATCTACGGCAACGGTCAGAATTTTGGCGGGATCCAGGTTAACTTGAACCTGAGATCCATTTGAAAGGTCGTGCCGAAGCAGTCTATCCACGGAAACACCAAAAATCTCAGCAAGGATACTTAAGGAAGGCAGTTTTGGTTCAGATCGCCCATCCTCGTAGGCGGATATCATGGTTCGCTGCACACCCAAGTGCTCGGAAAGCGCTTCCTGAGTCAAGCCCGCTTGCTGTCGAAGGTACTTTATGTTTTTTCCCAAGTACATTGCTATGCTGTGTAAAGGAAAAAATTATAATCATCCTTCCAACCTTCCTTAAACGAGAATCTAAGCAAGTCATGTTTGGCGGACTCCCTAAATCGAATGCGCTCTTGGATTTCCTCAATAATTTCATCCGCACTTTTTCCAGTGGGAGTCAAAAGGTAGCCATAGCGGGATCTGTCGTTTTCATCTATATAGAACTTGATTTGCAAGTTCCCAGATTCCAACTTTTTGCTGGTGTAGGTAATGGTTCTCATTGGTATGTTAAT
>DATHWC010000250.1:0-11737 GCA_035460985.1 Lunatimonas sp. | reverse complement strand
CAGCTTGTCGTTAAATTAGAATCAACATAACAACCAAAACTTTTTGTCAAGTGGCTTTTTTCAAGGAAAGGTGATACTATTTTTTGGCAGCCGGTGACAATGTAACAGTCCCGACTTTTCTGGCTGTCGGATTTTTTTCGTAAACATCTCAAAACCGCTAACCTTCCAGATTTTTTTGAAAACCTGCTTGTTGTTCAGGTTAAACGGATGAAACCTGAAATTTTTTTTTTCATATGTTAAGGGAAAATGCTGCCGTTTTTTGAAATTGTAATAACTATAATCTAACAAAATACCTACCTTGTGTAAGCATATCCAATCATACTGTTCTATGGAATCCATCAACCGCAGAAAATTTTTAAAAACAAACGCTGTTTTAGGCGCAGGGGCCGTTGCCGGACTTACTTCATTTAGTACCCTTTCCCATACTGTCAGCGACATTGAAACGCCGGCTCTTCTAGGTGGCACACCCATTCGCACTGCTTCTTGGCCAAAATGGCCCCGTTGGGATTCTGAAAAAGACGAGGAGTTGATTCTTAAGGTGTTGCGAAGCGGCGTTTGGTCTAGGGATAAGGTGGTGGAGGAGTTTGAAACTAAATGGGCGGAAACTCTGGGTGTAAAAAGATGTCTTACGGTAGTCAACGGGACAAATGCCATTATAGCGGCGTTAGTTCAGTCCAAAATCGGGGGAGGAGATGAGGTGATTGTTTCTTCCTATACTTTTATTGCGACCATTGTTGCCATTTTACAGACAGGGGCCCTGCCGGTATTTGTGGATTCCGACCCGGATACCTTCCAGCTGGATGCCACAAAAATAGAAGATAAAATTACATCACGTACCCGTGCCATACTGCCCGTCCATATTTTGGGGTTGCCTGCGGATATGGGGAAAATTATGGGGATTGCCAACAAACACAACTTGATAGTGGTGGAAGATGCCTGTCAGGCTTGGTTGGCGGAATTCAACCACCAAAAGGCCGGAACAATAGGCCATGCGGGATGCTTCAGTTTTCAAAATTCCAAAAACCTACCTATGGGGGAAGGTGGAGCAATTGTTAGCAACGATGATGAGTTTATGGATCGATGTTTTTCTTATCATTCTTACGGCTTTCCCTACGGAAATATTGGTGTCACAAATGTAAGTGCCGTTTTGGCGGGTACCAAGCTGCGCTTGTCGGAATATCAAGCAGCCATTGGACTTACCCAATTGACCCGACTCCATGCTGAGACGGATTTGAGGAGTGAAAATGCCGCTTATCTAAGAAGTAAAATTGAACCCATTCCGGGAATCAGTCCCTATGTACTCTATCCGGAGGTAACCAAAGCTTCTTTTCACCTTTTTCCCTTTCGTTACCATAGTGAGGTATTTAAGGGGTTACCCCGTGCGGTCTTTTTGAAGGCACTTCAGGCGGAGGGTATTTCCTGTTCAAGCGGGTATGTGCCTCTGAATGATAAGCTCTACCTGAAGGATGCCTTTGATTCCAAAAACTACCGCAAGATGTATAAGAAGAAGGATTTGGACTTTAAGGCATTTATAGCAAAGAACCAATGTCCAGAAACAGACCTTTTGTGTAATGAAACAGGTGTGTGGCTATCTCAAAATATGCTGCTTGGCAGTAAAAAAGACATGGATGACATAGCCAACGCCATCCAGAAAATTCACGATAATGCAGAAAAACTTTTACAGGTAACAGCTTAATATAATTCTTTTACAATTGGAAAATCAACCAAACGCTCGATTAAAAGCCAAGGCTTTTTATTCAGGATTTCCCCATGCCCACGACACGTATCTGGCCTTAAGCAGGGCTAGTGATGGGAAAATTTATTATATCCTTTCCTCAGAAAAACATGACGAGGGGGGCAAATTTTATGTCTTCGACCCAACTAACGAGGAGATTTCTCTCCTGGCTGACCTTACAGAGGCCTGCGGTGAAAAGGACCTAAGTGCGATCGCCCAGGGAAAGAGCCATGTGGAGTTTTATGAAGCAGAAGGAAAACTTTTTTTCGCTACCCATATTGGGTATTACGAAATGATTGATGGGATGGAGCGTCTTCCGGAAAATGCCCCTGACGGGCAGGCATTATACCCCGGAGGACATTTCCTATCCTATGATATGGAAAATGGCAAAATAGGAGATTTGGGAATCATGCCATATGGAGAAGGGGTTTTGAGCATGGCTATGGATGCGCTTCGCAAGCAGATTTTAGCGATTTCATGGCCTTCCGGGTACTTGGTTCACTTGGATGTGAGCACGGGTAAAATTCAGAATTTGGGACTGACTTCACAAAAAGGGGAAGCTGGAAAAGTTGGTGAAGACTATCGGGTACTTTGCCGATCGATCTTAAATGATCCCTCGACAGGAAAATTCTATTTTTCCACTGCGGAAGGGGATATTTATTGTTTTGATCCTCTGAAAGGAGGGTCTTTGTCCAAATTGGAAGACGTTAACCTGCGGTTGGATTATTTTGGATCATACAACCCTACCCAACCCGGAAGCATGGGTTACAACTGGCGGAAAGTCATATGGAATGAGAAGGAGGGAGTTGCCTACGGCGTTCATGGCAATTCGGGGTATCTTTTCAGGTTTGATACGGAAATGCAAACGTTGGAGCTTGTAGAGCGGCTAACATCCCTGCCTTCAAGAAAGTCCGGCATGTTTGACCAGTTTTCTTATGGTTACCTCGGATTTCAACTTGGTCCGGATGGAGAGACGATCTATTACCTGACGGGTGGCCCCATTTATCAAGAAGGAAAGCGACTCGTATCCGAAAAGCAAATAGCAAAGGGAGGAGCCAAAGGACTGGAAAACCTGCACTTAATAACGTATCATATCCCCAGTGGCAGCTACGCAGACCATGGTCCCATATTTTATCCCGATGAAAGTATCCCCACCTATGTGAATTCCATCGCCATTGATTTTCAAGGGGCAGTATATGCGTTGGCGCGCATGCAAACTGAATTTGGGGAAATCCAGGATTTGATTCAGATAACAGCGGAATGAAACCATAAAATAAAAATTTAACCATATTATATAAGGTCATATTTGGTAAAATGTTGATGGTTAATGGGTAATTATCAATTAATTACCCATTAGTCATAATCAACCCATCACCTAACAACTTGCTCGTCGTAATTTGTAATTGCGACGGACAGATCTAAAGGAATTTGAAATTCCGGTTGGGAAAGAATGTGTCGAATTTCGAAGTCGTCGAAACTAAAAATTAACGATCAAAAACCCTACTGAGTTGGCGAATTCAATTGACCGTGGTTTTAGCCACGGTATTAAAAGTTAAACAAAATGTCCCAGTTTTGGCCGCTACCATTCCAATTCCCACCCGCCTTGTCCTGACGTAGTCAGTGGCCTCTCCCGCCAAAACCCATTGCTGGCTGGGCTACCATCTTGTGTCGGCACCAACTCTTAAATCGTATTCCGTCATCCGAGAAAAGGCAGAACCAGACATAATTCGGGTTTTGGCGTGAAATGATATCATTTACAACCATACCGCTGCCAAAACGAAACCGAGATGTTCCTGCCTTACCTGTGCCTCCGCTTACGCTACACCCCAGGCTACAATATTTCGCCAGGGCTGAAATCATAATTAACTAGACAGTAACTAATTAACCTAATAACTTATCAACCCAAAAACCATCAACTATTCCCATAACTCAAATCGACTCAATATCCTAACAACCCATCAACCTAACAACCTATCAACTAAGATCAATCCGAAATCATAAATCCCAAATATCCATGAATATCCAGTATCAATCAATATCAAAAATAATCCCACCAAACTGCCTCGATCAGTTTTAAATTCCAATTCCGAAAATAAAAAAATCAGCTAATATTTGTTTTCCCTTTTTTAATTTTTGAAATTAATCGCCGAAACAATGAGCAGGTAAGACAAGGGATTGTTAGCCTTAAACCCAAAATAGATATGACTCCTACCGACACACAGAATCCGGAGTATTACCACAAGGTGGTGGATTGCCAGTATGCCTGTCCGGCCCATACCCCGGTACCCCAATACATTCGACTTATCGCAGCGGAAAAGTACACCGAAGCCTACATGATCAACTGGGAAAGCAATGTTTTTCCGGGAATACTAGGCAGAACCTGTGACCGACCATGTGAACCTGCCTGTCGCCGGGTCCGGGTCGAAGAAGAGCCTGTTGCCATTTGCCGTCTCAAGCGGGTAGCTGCCGACAACAAAGGGGATGTCAAGCAACATATGCCTAAAGGGCCTTTTATCCCCAATGGTAAAAAAATAGCACTCATCGGCGGAGGCCCAGCCTCGCTTGCTGTAGCGAGGGATTTGGCACCTTTAGGGTATGAAATCCATCTTTTTGATGAACAGATTGCAGGCGGAGGAATGATGCGCAGCCAGATTCCGGCTTTCCGGCTCCCGGAGGAAGTTTTGAATGAAGAAGTGAATTACATTCTGGATCTTGGCATTCACACGCAGTTTTTCACATATATAGACAGCTTAAAAGGGATATTGGAAAAGGATTACGATGCCGTGTTTGTGGGGACCGGCGCACCTAGAGGTAGGGACCTGCCTAAGCTGCCTGGAAGAAAGGATGCGGACGCTTTTATCCATATTGGAATCGAATGGTTGGCTTCCGTAGCGTTTGAGCATACCCATAAAATCGGAAAAAAGGTCATCGTACTCGGTGGCGGGAATACAGCCATGGACTGCTGCCGAACATCCCGGCGACTGGGTGGGGAAGAGGTAAAGGTAGTCGTAAGAAGTCCCTTTAGCACCATGAAGGCTTCTCCTTGGGAAAAGGAAGATGCCATGCATGAGGACATTCAAATATTTGACAACCATGTGCCGCTTAGTTTTGAAATGGCAGATGGTAAGCTTACAGGTATGATGTTTCAAAAGGTTAAAGCCGTATTTGATGAAAAAGGCAAGCGGCAACTGGTGCCTACGGGAGAGGATGACGTTTTTATAGCTGCGGACGAGGTGCTGATTGCCATTGGTCAGGAAAACAGTTTTCCTTGGATTGAAAGGGATTTGGGGTTGGAATTTGACGAGTGGGAAATGCCAGTTGTGGATAAAGTTACCTTCCGGTCTACTGTTCCGAATGTATTCTTCGGAGGAGATGCGGCATTTGGGCCGGAAAATGTGATTACAGCGGTGGCACACGGGCATCAGGCAGCTGTTTCGATGCATTTGTACTGCCAGGGAAAAGATATTACTGAGCGACCTGCCCCATACACCAATCTGTTCAGCACCAAAATGGGTATCCATGAATGGAGCTATGACAGCGAGGTAGCCAGAGACCAGCGCTATCTTGTACCGCAGGCCGCCAAGGAAATCACCTTGGTAGACAGAAAAAAAGAAGTAGAACTCGGATTTGACACGCCAACTGGTTTTAAAGAAGCTCAGCGTTGCCTTAATTGCGATGTGCAAACTGTCTTCAGTGAAGACCGATGTATTGAATGTGATGCTTGTATGGATATCTGTCCGACTTCCTGCATCACCTTCACGGCCAATGCCGGGGAAATGGATCTGAGGAAAAACCTGTTAGTGCCGGCAGAAAACCTGACACAGGAAATTTTGGTCTCTGATCAGCTAAAGACAGGTAGGGTGATGGTAAAGGATGAAGACGTATGTCTTCACTGCGGCCTTTGCGCCGAGCGCTGCCCAACCTCTGCCTGGGATATGCAGCAATTTTTCTATAGTGTTACCAAAGCAAGTAGTATATGAGTGGTGTGAAAAATCAGGTTTCCAGACCTAGTCAAGTAAATGATTTTGTTGTTCGGTTTGCAAATGTGAACGGTACCGGGTCGGCAAGTGCAAACTTCCTTTTTGCAAAGGCTATATTTAGAATGGGAATTCCCGTTACCCCCAAGAATATTTTCCCTTCCAATATCCAGGGTCTACCTACTTGGTACGAGGTCCGGGTTAGTGAAAAAGGGTATTTAGGAAGGCGAGAGGGGATAGACTTGGTGGTGGCAGTCAATGCGCAAAGTTTTGAAAAAGACATTCAGAGTGTTCGTGCAGGAGGTTACCTGATTTATGACAGCACCAAGAAAATTCACAACAACCTGATAAGGGAGGATATCCATTATCTGGGGATTCCCATGATGGAGATGTGTAATACCCACTTTACCGATCCGAGGCAGCGGCAGCTATTCAAAAATATCATCTATGTCGGGGCGCTGTCTGTATTGTTATCCATAGAGTTTGAGGTGTTGGAAACCCTACTGGCAGAGCAGTTTGCCGGAAAAGAAAAGCTAATTGCTCCAAACATTAAGGCCCTTAAACTGGGGGTAAATTATGTATTGGAACAGTTTCAATATCCACTGGAATTTCATTTACAGCGGAGGGATTTGGTAAAAAACAAGATTTTGGTAGACGGTAACACAGCTTGTGGGTTGGGTGCGGTGTACGGAGGGGCAACAGTAGTGGCCTGGTACCCAATTACTCCTTCCACTTCCGTCGCGGAGGCATTTGAGAAATATGCGGCCAAATTGCGGATGGATAAGTCCACCGGAAAGAAAAACTATGCCATCGTCCAAGCAGAAGATGAACTCGCCGCCATAGGCATGGTAATCGGAGCCAACTGGAACGGTGCCAGGTCATTTACAGCCACTAGTGGGCCGGGTGTCTCCTTGATGAATGAATTTATTGGTCTGTCTTACTTTGCGGAAGTGCCCGCTGTTCTGATTGATGTGCAGCGGGCGGGTCCAAGTACCGGTATGCCTACCCGAACCCAGCAATCTGATGTGTTGTTGGCGGCTTATGCTTCCCATGGAGATACGAAACACGTATTGCTGTTTCCTTCCACACCCAAGGAATGCTTCGAGTTGACAGCAAAGAGCTTTGAGTTGGCTGAATACCTGCAGACGCTGGTCGTACTAATGACGGATCTGGATCTGGGGATGAATGACCATATGAGCGAACCTTTTGAATGGGACGATAAACATGAATACAACCGTGGGAAAGTGCTAAATGAGGAGGAGCTTGAAAACATGGGTAGATATGGAAGGTATCTGGATGTGGATGGAGACGGGATACCCTACCGGACGATTCCCGGTACCCACCCGACTAAAGGAGGATTTACTACAAGGGGAACATCCCGGGATGAATATGCAGCCTACACGGAAGACAATAAGGCCTACCAGAGAAATATGGAACGCCTGCTCGCCAAGTGGGAAACAGCCAGAGAGCTTGTACCGGCACCTGAAGTTTACCAAGAATCAAATCAACATAATTTTGGGATTCTTTTTTATGGAACTTCCACCTATTCCTCCGAAGAAGCCAAGGATATTCTTGAGACTAAGGGAATTGGTCTGGATGCGGTTCGGATCAAGGCTTTTCCATTTAATGCCACAGTTAAGGATTTTATCGCTTCCCATCAACAGGTATTCGTCATCGAACAAAACCGGGATGCCCAATTGAGATCCCTATTGATGATGGACCTTTCCATACCACCGGAAAAACTAGTTCCGGTATTAAATTTTGACGGAATGCCAATTACGGCTGACTTTATCGCCAAATCCATTGCCTCACACCTTTTCCAAGAAAAACACCTGCAAGATGACTTATATCAAACCCATATTTAGGCACCCCAAGCTGCCAAAAAACAAAATTGGCTATACCCTTAAGGAATACGAGGGGGCGATTTCCAACCTCTGTGCAGGCTGCGGACACGACAGTATCAGTACGGCAATTGTTCAGGCATGTTTTGATTTGTCCATAGAACCACATAAGGTGGCTAAAATCTCCGGAATTGGTTGTTCTTCCAAGACCCCTGCTTTTTTCTTGGGCAATTCCCATGGATTCAATTCTGTTCACGGTAGAATGCCTTCCGTAGCCACAGGTGCCAACCTAGCGAACAAGGACTTGGTTTACTTCGGTGTTTCCGGCGACGGGGACACTGCTTCAATCGGAATGGGTCAGTTTGTGCATGCGATTAGAAGAAATGTCAATATGGTCTATTTGGTGATGAACAATGGCTGCTATGGCCTGACCAAAGGGCAGGATTCAGCAACTGCCGACCAGGGGTCAAAGAGCAAAGCTGGGTCGATTAATCCATTCCAACCCGTAGATTTGGCAAGTCTTGCCGTAGAACTTGGAGCTACTTTTGTAGCCCAAAGTTTTAGTGGGGATAAGGGACAGCTTGTTCCATTGATTAAGGCGGCAATCCATCATAAGGGCTTTGCCTTTATAAATGTCATTTCGCCATGTGTCACCTTCAACAACAATGTGGGTTCGACGAAGTCCTACGATTATGTACGTGAACACATGGAAATGACTGCCAAACTTGACTTCGTTCCCCAAGAGACTGAAATCAGGGTGGACTATGAGGAGGGAGAAATTGCACAGGTGACCATGCATGACGGTACCCGGTTGCAATTGCATAAACTGGAAAATGAATGGGATCCAAAAGACCGCCTCTCCGCGATGAATGCCATTCAACGGGCCAGGGCAAAAGAAGAAATCATTACCGGGTTGCTTTACGTAGAGACAAGATTTGGGGATTTACACGATATATTGGGAACTTCCGATGTACCCTTGAACAAGCTCACCGCCAAAGAACTGAATCCGGGAGGGGCGGCGTTGGTGGAAATAAATAACGGGTTTAATTAGTTTGGTTTAATTGGGGTTTTACAAAATATAAAACACACTGTTGAAAAGGAATGGAAAGTAGTGTTGTTGGAAAATGACTAAATGCATTGGTCCACCTGGAGTGATGATTACCAAATAAGTATAAAAAAACAGTCTCATGAAAGCTCACTATCTCCCATTTATTATCTCAATTGCTGTTATTTTTTTTGGACTTTTCCTAACGTCCAACGCTGAATCTTCTTGGTGGGAAAATAATACAGCCGATCCACCCAACATCATCGTGATCTTTGCAGACGACCTGGGCTACGGAGACCTCGGGGTTTTTGGACATCCCAGCAATAAAACGCCCCACTTGGACAGGATGGCGTACGAGGGGCAAAAATGGACCAATTTCTATGTGGCTGCTCCCGTTTGTACTCCCAGTCGGGCCGGTCTACTTACAGGGAGACTGCCTATCCGTTCCGGAATGTGCAGTGATAAGAGACGGGTATTGTTCCCCGATTCCAACGGCGGTCTCCCCCAGACGGAGGTCACCATCGCCAGGGCATTGAAGGGAAATGGGTATCAAACTGCCGCAGTGGGCAAATGGCATTTGGGACACAAATCCCCCTTCCTTCCCACAGACCATGGTTTCGACAGCTATTTTGGCATACCCTACTCCAATGATATGGACAAGGTAGAAACAACCGACCACTTTACGTTGGCCGAAACTGAACGATATCAGGCTTACAATGTGCCAATTTTGCGGGATAAAATAGAAGTGGAACGGCCTGCGGACCAACGGACCATTACCAAACGCTATACCGAAGAAGTGGTAGGCAAAATCAAAAATCTAAAGGACAAGGGACCTTTCTTTATTTACCTGGCACATTCGCTTCCCCATATTCCCCTGTTTCGCTCTGAGGAGTTTAAGGATACCTCGGTAGGAGGGATTTACGGAGATGTAATTGAGGAAGTAGACTGGTCGGTTGGACAAATTCTGGAAACCCTGAAGGAAGAAGGGATAGCTGAAAATACGCTGGTCGTTTTTACTTCGGATAACGGACCATGGCATACCTTCAGGACCCATGGCGGCACAGCCGGCCTGCTTCGGGGAGCCAAGGGTGGCACCTTTGAAGGGGGGATGCGCGAGCCTACCATTTTCTGGTGGCCGGGAAAAATCAAACCGGCAGTAGTGACGGATATGGGAACCACCATGGATTTAATGCCTACCTTTTGTGCCCTATCCAACACCAAGCTTCCGGATGATCGGGTTTATGACGGCTTTGATATTACGCCTCTGCTAATGGGGACGGGTAAGGGAGAACGGGAAACTGTATTCTATTACAGGGGAGCGCAGGTGTATGCCATACGTAAGGGAGATTATAAGGCCCATTTTATCACCCAGCTTGAATACAGCAACCCTACTGCCCACCCCGTAACCAATCCATCTATACCCTTGGAAAATGGAGCCACTATATTGGAAGAACCCTTATTGTATAATGTGAATATAGATCCTGGAGAGAGGTTCAACATAGCTGCCGATCACCCGCAAGTCATAGCCGAAATCAGGGAGGTATTGGCACAGCATAAAGCCGGACTGGTACCGGTGGAAAACCAATTGGAAAAGTAGGGCTGATGCCAATTAAAAAAACACGCTTTTGAACCTATGTGCTAGGGTTCGAAGGCGGATTTAAGGCGGATATAATTATTAATTCAATTTATTTTTTTAGATTTAGAGATTATAATTGGTGCTGTTTTGAAGATTAAGTGAAAGATTAATTTTCGATTTCAAGCTTACAATTTATAATTGAATCTCAATAAATAACCTAGACCCCAAAATTGAGACCGTTAATTAACCATAGTGAAAAGGACTTGGTCTGTTCCCTTCGGCAAGGGGATATAAACGCATTCGATGAATTATATTATCGTTACCTTCCAAAATTGCTTGGTTTTGCGTTTAGTTACCTTTGTGACGAACAGGAAGCTGAGGATACTGTACAGGTAATATTCATAAATATTTGGGAAAAAAGAAAAAACCTGGATGATACAAAAAACTTCAAATCGTATTTATTTCAATCCGTAAAAAACCAATTACTCAACAAGCTACGGAGCCGTAAAAAAAATTGTGCCATCGATAATATTCCGGATGAGTATTGTGTCAGTACGGAAAATGTGTTTGAGAAATTGACGTATAAGGAGCTTGAAGATACGACCAACGAATTAATAAAAAATCTCCCGAAAACACAACAAAAAGTATTCCTATTAAGCAAAATTGATGGTTTAAGCAATGAGGAAATAGCCATTAAATTGAGTCTTTCCAAAAGGACGGTGGAACATCATATCTATTTGGCGACCAAATTTTTAAAAGGGGAATTGACCCGTAAGGCTTCCATGTATAGTCCGTTAATGTTGATTTTTTTTTTGAAAGTCCATTGTTTTCGTGGATTATCAGGCGATTATTCTGATTTTTTGCAGGGTATAAACTAACTGAAGACAAATCCCACCATAATATTCCCTAAAATTCGTGGGACTTTCCTGAAACCTATGAAGAATGGCCTTCCAGAATTCACCTCTTTCATTTATCTAGCTAGTTGATTATCAACAAAACATAGCAGGTTTGTGGATTTTAGGTATTAAAAAAAAACAAAAATTATATTTTTTTTAAGTAAAAAGTTGGTGTTAGGTGTATTGGTTAAAATGAATCTGTATTTTGAAAGAGGAAAAGTTAATTAGATTTTTGAATAACCATACATCACCCAAAGAAAATAGGGAGGTGGTGGAATGGTTGAGCAAGGATGGGTCAGAGGAAAAATTTGTATGTATGCTTCGGCGAAAGTGGGATTCAGAAAATCCTGATCAGGTAGAGGCATCAAAGCAGAAGACACTGCTTGATAATATTCACAGTGCCACATTGAAAAGCCGGAACATCCACAAGGGAAGGGAAATTTTTGAATTATTCCTAAAATCTGCTAAAGTGGCTGCTACTTTATTGCTGTTTGTATTTTCCGCATATTTCCTCTTTGAGGCAGTTATTCCAAAAGAAAGAGAAGAAGTTGTAACGGCATTTGAGGCTAATAAAATTTACAAAAGAGTTGCTGTAGGGGAAAAATTAAAGCTGATGCTTCCGGATAAGTCCGAGGTGATAGTCAATTCGTTGTCTACGATATCATTT
>DATHWC010000249.1:0-4934 GCA_035460985.1 Lunatimonas sp. | reverse complement strand
ATAAGCAAGTCGGATTATGTTCTCAATATCTCCATCGTTGAAGTTTTTAAAATTTCCCTTCCATTCCACCATCCCAGTAGAACTGTGATACAGGTAATGGCCACATATACTGCTGCCAATAGCAGCCATTCCATGTGAAATGGAATCTCGAAAAGATAAAGGCTAAGTAAGGCTGCCGCTATGATGGACAATAGAATTCCGCTAAGTGCCGCAAGGCTTCCCAAGAAAAGGTATTCCAAGGTATTTATTCGGATTAAGATAGCCTGCTGTGCTCCGATGGTTCGTAAGAGTACGTTTTCTTTAATCCGCTGGTACTTGCTGATAATTAGAGAGCTGATGAGCACTAGAATCCCCGTGATAATGCTAAAAAGTGCCATAAACTGGATCACAAAGCTGATCTTACCCAGAATTTCGTCCAAAGTCTCCACGATCATAGATAGGTTGATTACTGAAACGTTGGGAAAATCACGAACGATTTCGTTTTGAACATTGCCTGCCTGCACATCGTCTTTTGTTTTGGTAATAACTACGTGAAATTTTGGGGCATTAGTCAGCACATTGTCGGGAAATAGCACCAGAAAATTGGTTGACACCTGCCGGAAGTTAATTTCCCTAAAGCTTCCAACATAGGTAGTTAGAGGTCGGCCCTGCACATTAAATATGATCTGATCCCCCAATTTAATGTCAGAGCGCTCTGCATATCCTTTGTCAAAAGAGATGAAGATGCTATCACCGGGATTGGTGTATGGTCTAAGTTCACCGTCAGTCAGCCGCTCGGAGCTAATCAGGGAATCCCGGTATGTCACTCTATACTCCCGATTGAAAAGCCGTCTAGATATTTGCTCATCCTCAGGAAGTTCCTGATTTTGTTTTTTAGTCACCCCCTTTACAGAACTGACTCCCATAGTTACGATGGGGACCTCCTGCAATATGGGTAAGTTTTGATTCTTCAATGCCTGACTCACCGCATCCACTTGGTGGGTTTGTATATCAAAAAACAACATGTTTGGCTGTCCTTCCTTATCGGCAAATTGGACTTCATCCAGCAATTGGTACTGTACAAAGAACAAGGTAGATATCATGGCAGTACCTAAGCCGATGGTGGCTACTAAGGAAACAGTTTGGTTGTTTGGACGGTAGAGGTTGGCCAAAGCCTGTCGAATCGGGTAGGTTAGGGTAATGGGAAGCCATTTTTTTATACCCCACATGATACCCAGTGCAAACAACCATAGCACGCCAAAAGCAAAAAAAACAAATCCAGTAAACCAGAGCGTCTGTATCCAGTCTCTAAGCAAATAGTAACTGAATCCCATCATAAATATGACAATGGCCAGTACAACTGTCCAGCGGAGTGGGTCTTTGGAAAACCGAACCGTTGCCGATTCAGGCCTAAGCGTCATCATAGGTGAAACCGTTCTGATCTTAAGCAGCGGAATTAGCGCAAAAAGCAATGAAATCAATATGCCGGTAAAGGTTCCCAAGGCAATGGCTCTCCAGGAAATTTCCAAAGTAACATCTACAGGAAGGAAATCCTGAAATACGGCAGGCAAAATAAATTGTAAGGCAGTCCCAAGAGTAGCTCCCGCAACGGAGCCTATAAGTCCCATAAGAAAAATCTGCCATACGTAAATTCCGAAAATCTTTCCAGAAGAAACCCCAAGGCAACGCAATACCGCCACCGCTGGTAGTTTTTCTTTGACAAATACATTGACAGCACTTGCTACGCCTACGCAGCCCAAAAGAACTGCGATAAAGGCTACTAGACTGAGGAAGTTGGACAAATTTTGAAAGGATCTACCTGTGGATTCTTTCCGTCCCTGTACGGTTTCGTAGCGGACATTTTCTTCTTCCCAGTTTTCCTTATAACTCTCGATTACTGCTTCTGGGTCTACGTTTTGATTGAGAGAATAGTAATATTCGTAATTAACCCTACTGCCAAACTGTACCAATCCTGTCTCTTCGAGCGTTTCCATTGGGATATAAACGGCGGGGGCGACAGTAGCCGTGATACCTGTTTGTCCAGGGACCTTTCTTAAAGCTCCGGCAATTTCATAGGTAACCTCCCCAATTTTAATTTCATCTCCCACCTTGGCATCGAACTGCACCAACAGGAGATTTTCTACCAAAGCTTTTTTTCCGCCTTGCCGAAAATTTTCTTCCCCTGACAACGGCTCTGTATCAAAACTTCCATAAAAAGGGAATGCCCCTTCCAGAGCCCTTACTTGGGTCAAGCGGCTTTCCCCTTTGGCGGGAAAAGACACCATGGATGCAAAATTGACTTCCCTGGCCTGATCAGCTACCAGAGAATCAATAAGCGGAAGGTCAAATGGTTGGTTTTTACTCAATACCAAATCAGCGCCTAAAAGCTCTTTGGCTTGGCGGTCTATGTCTTTGGTAAGGTTGTCACCAAAGGAACTGATAGCCACCAAAGCAGCAATCCCGGTAATTATTGACGAAATAAAAAGAACTAGTTTGGATCCATTTTTGCGAAAATCCCTCGCTGCCATGGTCATGATCCATTGGAAATCACCCATGAGTTACCTCCTGCAGTTTACCACCTTTGATGTGGATGATGTTGTTAGTACGTTGGGCGAGTTCCGGGTCATGGGTGACTAGGATAAGTGTGGTGCCTTCTTCTTCGTTCAGCTGAAATATCAGGTTTTCAATCATTTCCCCTGTTTCTGTATCCAGATTTCCGGTAGGCTCATCTGCAAAAAGAATTTTGGGTTCGTTGGCAAATGCCCTTGCGATGGATACCCGTTGCTGTTCGCCGCCTGATAGTTGACTGGGGTAGTGGGTAACCCTATCACCCAATCCAACTTTTTCAAGTAGCTCCATAGCTTTTGACCTGGCGTCTTTTCTTTTTTTAAGTTCCAAGGGGACCATTACATTCTCCAAAGCCGTCAAGGTAGGAAGCAGTTGGAAATTTTGAAAAATAAAACCGACTGAGTCATTTCGGAGTTTTGCTCGTTGATCTTCTGTGAGATTGTCCATTGCCTGACCGTTTAGTGAGACGGAACCGCCACTGGAAACGTCCAGGCCGGCGCAGAGTCCCAGCAAGGTGGTCTTACCGCTACCGGACGGACCCACGATGGCAAGGGTATCGCCGTAAGCAACCTCAAAGCTGACATTTTCCAAAACAGTGAGCTTTCTGTTGCCGCTTTGGTAGGTTTTCGTTAAATTTTGGACGCTTAAAATACTCATTCGAATAGGGGGAAAAACGATTAATTGAGGTACTAACAAAAATCAACCTATATTTAGTTTGAATTTGTGTGGTAAACCTGCGTTAATATTAAAAACATATCAATACAACGAATCAAGCCAATTATGTTCAATTATAAAATAGTCATTTTTTATATGTTTGCCCTTCTTATAATGGGTTGCTCGGGGAATAACTCTACAAAAGAGGAAAATCAGACATCCACGAGTCAAGAAATTGAAATAGAAGAGGATCGTCCAGTTGTCCTGTTTTTTGGGAACAGCCTGACAGCCGGGTATGGGTTGGATGAGGAAGATGCTTTTCCTGCGTTAATACAAGAAAAAATTGACAGTGCGGGACTGGAATATTTGGTGATCAATGGAGGCTTGAGCGGAGAGACGACAGCCAGCGGGCTAAATCGTTTAGATTGGTTTTTGGAAGAAGGCCCTGCCGTGTTTGTGTTGGAGCTGGGGGGTAACGACGGACTGCGGGGAATCTCCGTAGCGGAAACTAGAAAAAACCTGAAAGAAATCATCCAAAAGGTAAGGAGTAAATACCCCGACACAAAAATCCTTCTGGCCGGCATGCAAATTCCGCCAAATATGGGTCAGGAGTATACGGCCGAATTCAGTGGGATGTATGAGGAAGTCGCTTCAGAAGAGACGGTAAGTTTGATTCCTTTTCTGCTGGAGGGGGTTGCGGGTAATCCGGAACTCAACTTGCCTGACGGTATTCATCCGACCGAAGAAGGCCATGCAATTGTAGCTAAGACGGTTTGGGAATATATTTTGCCATTATTATAAGTCCTTCGTTTAATCCATGAACAGAAATGTTGGTGCCATCAACAACCTGGAATAGTCCATAACTTCAACCTTACGGTATTACCGTTGGAAGTAAGGATTTTTTATTTGTCAAAATTTTGTCTTATTTTTTCGGAATTTTAAAAAAAATAAAGAAATAGAATGAGTATACAGATTCAATCCTCCGGTGAGGAGTATGATGCCATCATCGTAGGTTCTGGAGCCGGAGGAGGCATGGCTTCCAAAATATTGTCCGAGGCAGGCTTGTCCGTTGCCGTGGTAGAGGCAGGGGCTGATTTTGATCCGGCCTTGGAAGAGCACCGAACACAACTGAGGTTTCCATGGGAATCACCCCGGAGGGGTGCCGGAACGGTGCGTGCGTTTGGGGATTTTGATGCAGCCATAGGAGGTTGGGATATTGAGGGAGAGCCCTATACCCGGGGAAATGACAGTGAGTTTGACTGGTTCAGATCCCGTATGCTGGGCGGTAGAACCAATCACTGGGGGCGAATTTCCCTCCGTTTTGGCCCACTCGACTTCAAACGCAAGGACATGGACGGCTTGGGTGACAATTGGCCTATTGGCTACGATGACGTCAAGCCATACTACGACAGGGTGGATAAATTGATTGGCGTGTTTGGGTCCAAAGAGGGGATTAATAATGAACCGGATGGGTTTTTCCTTCCTCCCCCAAAACCCAGACTGCACGAATTGTATGTCAAAAAAGGTGCAAGCAAAATCAATATACCTGTTATCCCTTCCAGGCTTTCTATTCTGACCCGTCCTGTAAACAATGACCGGGGTGTCTGTTTTTTCTGCAGTCAGTGTAATCGTGCCTGCCAAGTGTACGCTGATTTTTCCGCGGGGACATGCTTGGTGAAGCCAGCTATGAAAAAAGGGCAAGTGGATTTATATACCCATGCGATGGTCCGGAA
>DATHWC010000248.1:0-13367 GCA_035460985.1 Lunatimonas sp. | reverse complement strand
AAACCAAATTAGCAATACCTGTCTTTTAAGATAGTATTTCTTCCATTCCCTACAACAGTACTGCCATTTATACTTACTTCAACATAGTGTGCAAAGTGCTACAGGACAGATTGAAACTACGACTCGATACCCTTTCCTTTTATTTGACAGGTGGTTTGGCTGGCGCATATATTTTTTCCAAGTTTGATTTTCTAGTATTCTTTATGGTAATATTGGTATTGATAATTGTAGCCTATTTCGATATGACCCGGGTAATAACAAAAATGACCCTAAGGAAAATCAAAAAAATCCATACGTCGTCCAAGAACAAAATTGAATATATTTGTATCGATAACCCTATATAAGTCAACTTCGGTATGGAGATAGACATGCACTATCCGGCAAACGATAAGTTATGCTTAAAGAATCCGGAATTTTCTGAATTGGGGCAGCGGATTGTCCTAAAAAGCATCGAACTTATAAACAGACTTGGTATTGAAAATTTTACCTTTAAAAAGTTAGCTAAGGAAATACAATCCAATGAGGCCTCCATTTATAGGTATTTCGAAAACAAACATAATTTGTTGGTTTACCTGATGTCCATATACTGGGACATATTGAACTTAAAAATCAGGTTTAGCACTCAAAACCTGACTGAATCCAAAGATAAAATAAAAAATATCATTGGCGTTCTGACAGATGTGGGTTTGGCCATACCCCGGGTAAAAAATATTGATTTGAAAACCCTACACGAAATCGTGATTTCTGAATCGGCCAAGGCATATCTGACAAAAAACATTGAACAGGAAATTAAAGAAGGTTTTTTTAATTCTTACGAAAAAATCATATTGACCCTTTCCGACATTTTTCAAGAAGCCAATCCCAATTACGAATTCCCCAAAGCTCTGGCTATTAACTTACTGGAAACCACCTATGAGCAAATCTTTTTCGCCCAGCATTTAGGGACTTTTACCGAGTTGGAGGGAGAAAACTTGAGTTCCAATACTGTAAATAGATTTTTGGAATCCATCATCTTTTCGGTATTAGATCTCAAGGATTCCCTAACAAATCCTGATAATCAATAAAATCAACAAGAAAAGCCTCTGTGAACATTTTTTCTATGTGGTTTAAAATCCTTTTTGGCTATCAAGTGCTATTGATTTGCCACATGGTCCGCAGTGGTCAAATAGTTTTAAATTAATCAGAGAGGGTTAAATTACCCACTGTAACGTCTATTTCAATTTATCCCGAAAGTTCTTTTTAAATTTTTCTACTTTTGGACGGATGACAAACTGGCAATAAGGTTGACTCCCGTTCAGTTCAAAATAATCCGTATGGTAATCTTCCGCTTCATAAAAATTGGAAAATTCAGTAATCTCAGTTACTATCGGCTGTTCATATTTTTTACTTTTTTGCAATTCTTCCACTTTCTCGACCGCCTTTTCCTTTTGTGATTCATTGTGATAGAAAATGGCCGACCGGTATTGGGGACCTACATCGGCTCCCTGCCTATTCAAAGTGGTAGGATCATGGGTTTCAAAAAAGATTTCCAACAGATCCTCATAGGCAATTGAAGCCGGGTCAAAAAGAATATGAACTACTTCGGCATGTCCAGTAGTACCGGTCACTACATCCTTGTAGGAAGGGGCTTCAATATGCCCTCCAGAAAATCCAGATTGAACCCTTTCAACCCCATTTAGTTTTTGGAATACCGCTTCCGTACACCAGAAGCAACCTCCTCCTAACGTGGCAACCTCTTTCCCCTCAGGTATGTTAATCATTGTTTTCGGTAATTGCGTCATCTTTTATGTCATTGGATTGTATTCTAACAGGTCCCTTGGGTAAAAAGTTTGGGTCTATGGGTATTCCTTTCTGCGTAACTGAAATTTTCCTTTGTCGATAAAGATCCATCATGGTTTTGTGGACATCAGGCATAAAATGCCTCCAGTCTTCGGGGTAAATCCACCGGACTACTTCCGAGGGACAGAATGAATTCGGTTTTCTTTGACGAATCAATTCAAATATAGCCTGTTCCAACGGATCAACCATCTTTTGCAAATAAACTTAATTGGCCCTTTGACCTAAAACTGGAAAAATCGTATTCCGGCATAGCCCGTCCAGACAAATATTTTTTTTCCGCCATATGAAAAACCTGTCGAATAGCATCGGCAATTGGACCAGCACCTTTAATACGTCTGCCCCATTCCGTATCATTCTCCTGACCACCATGGCAGGCCGCAATCTGATGCATGACTTTGGCCTCTCTATCAGGATAGTGTGTTTGAAGCCAGTTCCGGAAAATTTCTTTAACCTGACCGTTTAGCCGAACTATAGTGTAACCCGCTTTACGAGCCCCGGCCTCTCCCGCCAACCTCATGATAGAAGAAATGGCGTCTGAATTTATACCGGGAATAATAGGAGCAATCATCACACCACATGGGATACCCGCTTCCGAAAATTGCCGGATTAGCTTTATTTTTTTTTTCCGCAGTAGCGGTCCTAGGCTCCAAAATTGATTTTAATGAGACATCAAGGTGATTAATAGAGAAATAAACATGTACCAGACGCTTTTCGGCAAGTTGGCTAAGTATATCCATGTCTCTGAAAATCAGTGTGTTTTTTGTTATTACTGAGACAGGGTGCCGGGCATAAAGGCAAAGTTCCAGAATACCCTTTGTCAACTTAAATGTCCTTTCAGCAGGTTGATAGCAGTCGGTATTGCCCGATAGCATCAATGTTTTAGGTACATATCCCTTTTTGTCAAATTCCCTTTGGAGTTGATGGACAATGTCTTTTTTTACTAAAACCTGCGTTTCGAAACCCAAGCCAGCGTCATATCCCCAATACTGATGGCTATTTCTGGCATAGCAATAAACGCATCCGTGTTCACAACCCTGATAGGGGTTTACAGAATAGTCAAGCGGAAGGTCGGGACTGTCATTTTTACTAATAGCCTGCCTGACCTGGGTGGGAATGAAAGCGGTGGTGGGTTTGGAGGAAAGACACGGTTCATCTATTCCTTCCACGAAATCAGCCACTTGTTCCGTTGACGAGAAGCTGTTTTTCGGTCTAATCCTTGCACCCCGGCCTTTTAAGATGTCATCGTCCATTGTTACAAGATAACAAAAAAGGTGCAAATTTCCTCAGAGTCCAATCAAGGGCGGCAAATCATGATTAAGGTTGGGGGAAAATTCTTAAGGGTAAAGGTAGTTTTGATTTGTTTAAAAAATGGCGCATACTGGAATTTCAGTAAATAGGAATAGCATATTTGTATCAGCAGACCCTTGGGATGAAGGCATTGACTGCTTTTCCGGTAGATCTCATTACGGGCTTCTTTGGGAATCAGGCTTAGGGGCAGAGAGGAAAAAATCAAATCCGCATGCCTACCATCTAGGTATTTGTCCAAATGTTCGGCCGAATCACAAATGATTTTTACGTTTTCTTGGGGAAATTCTCTTTCAAGACTGTCACAAAAAACTCTACTAGTCTCAAAAACCAAAAGCTCCGCGTTTTTATCCATCCTTGCAACGATACCTCTGGTGATGCTGCCGTCTCCTCCTCCTAATTCGACCAGAATTTTGGCTTCCTTAAAATCGGCAAATGATAACATTTTATTAACTAGCGATCTCGAGCTAAAAGTGATTGCTCCTGTAGTTTTGATATTTACAAATAGCTCCTTGAAGAGTGATCCTTTACCCATCTGTTTTTATAAAATTTCCTGCAAATATAAATATTTTTTTATAAAAATTCCGAACCGTCGTAATTGAACCGATTAAATTGTCGATCGGTAAGCCGATAGGAAATAATTCACTTCATGCAATTTAGGTTACAACCTACTTATTGTATTTACATCCATGTAGTTAATTTGCCATTCTTCCACTTAGTAGGATAATTAATATTTAAGCACTTTTTTTTATCAACCTATTGGCTTTATTTTGAGTTACATTTCGATTGAAACATGTCCAAGTTCAGCTATATTTATATCATATCCTTTTTTATTTGTTTGATATCGGTAAACTTTACCCATGCTCAAAGTGATCCTAGTGGTCAAAAAAGAATTACAGATACCTACCTTATAACCAATGTCACGCTTATCCCTTTGCCCGGAAAGATACTTCAAAAACAAAACATCCTTATCAAGGATGGACAGATTCTTTCTGTTGGAGGAGACTTACCCAGCGCTGCTGAAGCCTTTCTGATTCCTGGAGATTCCCTATTTGCGTATCCGGGATTCATAGACATGGCTAACAAATCAGGGGTCAGAGCTTTCTCAATACCAGACAAAGAGGCTGATTTTGACCCATCAAACCCGCCAGATATCCAAGCAGGCATTCATCCGCACATTGACGTGTTAGACCTCTATAATCCAGCACACAGCCAAATTGCTGATTGGAGAAAAAACGGTTTTACCGTAGCCCATAAAGTTCCGATGGGACAGGGCATGCTACCCGGAACTACCGGATTGGTCGTATACGGCGCACCAGAATCCAATACGATAATTCGAAAAGATGTGGCACTCTACGCCAAGTTTAGCACCGTTGGAGGTATGTACCCGGGTACCAACTTGGGAGTTATGGCCAAATTCAGAAATCTATTCGAAAATGCCCGGTTACAGTCACGGCATCAGGTTATATTCGCATCAAATCAAGGAATTAAAATTCCCGGTTCCAACCCTGTATTGCAATCCCTCATTCCGGTAGTGGAAAAAAATAAGCCATTGTTCTTTGAAATCAACTCCGATTTGGAGGCAAGAAGAGCGATTACCATTCAACGCGAGCAAGGGGTTTCCCTTATTTTATCAGGTATTAATGAGGGAACCCAATTGGTATCCGCGATCAAAGAGTCTGGAGCAGGTGTCGTCCTGTCACTTCACCTTCCTGACGAAAACAATCAGGAGTTTTCTGACGATGTTCAACAATCAGAAAGAACAGAGAAGATAGAAAAAATAAAGATCGCCTACTTAAATACACTTAAAGCGGCGGGAGAGTATGAAAACGCTGGTATTCCCTTTGCCTTTACGACCAAGCATTTGGGTAAAGACAAATTTTTCGATAACATCCGATTGATGCTCAAAAACGGATTATCGAATGACGCAGCCTTGGCTGCACTAACCGTAAATCCTGCTAAAATGCTGGGTATCGAAAATTTAACGGGAGAAATTGCTCCCGGTAAACTGGCAAATATCATCTTGACAACTGACACGTTATTTAACGATGACTCACAAATCAAATATGTTATCGCAAATGGTTATGTGTTCGAATACCCGCTAAAGAAACCCTCAAAAAACGGGAAAGAAGAAGATTCTTACTGGGAATATGATACAAAAACCGCAGCTGGATCTTCTGCTGGTTTTTTTGAAATCAGCTATCAATCAGGCGCAACAACAGGAAAAATCACCTATGATGATCCTCAGGGGAAAGGAAAAATGACCTCCCCGCTTCATGATTTGAAAGTAACGTCAAATCGGATTGCCTTTACTTTTGTAGTTAAAACGGCCTTAGAAGACTTGACCATTTCCGTTGAGGGAGATGTTTCGGATAATTTCCTTACCGGTACAATGCGTATTGGCGATTATGAGAGCTTTCCTTTCAATGCCACAAAAACTGCCAAACCCCAACAATGAAGTATATTCTAAACTTTCTTTTGCTTGCAGCTCCCTTATTGGGAATGGCCCAAACCAAATCCGATGATTTAGTCATTAAAAATGGAACGGTATTAACCATAACACATGGCACGCTTCCACAAACTGATATTTGGGTGGAAAATGGAAAGATAAAAGAAATTGGACCTGATCTAAAAGTACCTGCCAATATTGCCGTTGTAGACGCATCCGATAAATATGTTATGCCGGGAATAATTGATGCACATTCCCACATTGCCTTGGAAGCCATTAACGAATCCACCAGCCCCATAACAGCGGAGGTTTGGATGGGTGATGTTATTGACCCCTTCGATGTGGCAATCTATCGCGCGCTGGCGGGCGGGGTCACTGTAACCCACGCTATGCACGGCTCAGCAAACGCCATTGGGGGCCAAAACGTCACGTTGAAGCTCCGCTATGGCAACTCCGATCCCATGTCACTTCGCATGGAAGAAGCCCCCAGAACTATCAAATTTGCTCTCGGCGAAAACCCAACCCGGGTCCATGGGCGAGGCAAAAACATGCAACCCAGATCTCGGATGGGAGTGGAAGCTGTCATTCGAAATGGCTTCGAAGAAGCACTTCAATACAAAAAGGTATGGGAAGAATATGAGACAGCCCAGACAAAGAAAAACAGCACTGCCGTCCCACCTGCCTTTAGCCTTAGGTTGGAAACCTTAAAGGATATTCTGGCAGGTGAGATAATTATTCACTGCCACTCCTACAGGGCAGATGAGATTTACATGCTTATCCAGGTTTGTAGAGAATATGGCATAGACAAGATTGTCTTTTCCCATGTCAATGAGGGATTTAAAGTAGCACCCGAACTGGCCGCCTATACGATGGGGGCTTCCATATTCTCAGATTGGTGGGCATACAAATTTGAGGTGTATTACTCTACCGCTTATAATGCTGCGGTTTTGACTAAAAATGGCGTCCTAACCTCGATCAACTCAGATTCGGGGGAAGTAATCCGCCACCTGTATCACGAGGCAGCCAAATCCCAGCGATACGGGGGACTATCGGACGAGCAGGCATTGGCTTTGATTACCATCAATCCGGCCAAGCAATTGGGCATTGACACCTACGTAGGGTCCATTGAAGTGGGAAAGCAAGCGGATTTGGTAGTTTTCGACCATCACCCCCTATCCATATATGCCGTTCCGCAAATGACATTTGTGGATGGAATCAAATATTTTGACAGGGCTAGCGACGAAGCCGACCAACGGTTAAAAATAAATCCTTCTGAACTGATTGAACCCATATTTCTTAAAGAACACGATCACAACTGCATGCAGGATGTAGATTTCTATTTTACCAATTTTGGCAGAAATTTATTTGAACACAGACATTAACTCTTGTCGATCTTTGCTCGGTAGCTGAGCTAGGACAAAAAATAAACTATTCGGACATGAAAGCCTTAAAATTTAAATTACTAGTTCTTTTGTGGGGGGTTACAATTTTCTGCCAAGCCCAGGAGGATGGGGAATTTTTGAAACCTGAAAAGGGAACATTCTTGATCCAAAATGCCACGCTGGTAACGGTTACCCAGGGGACAATGGAAAATACAGACCTATTGATTGCCAATGGATTGATACAAGGTATAGGTAAAAACCTAGCTCCACTTGATGCCCAAATAATTGATTGCAGAGGAAAGTTTGTATATCCGGGCTTTATCGATTCTGGAAATAGATTGGGACTGGTAGAAGTAAATTCTGTGGCAGAAACACAGGATTTTATGGAGATCGGAAATGTCACGCCAAACATGCAGGCGTTAACAGCCATTAACCCAAACTCCGTTGCCATACCTGTAACCCGGGTTAATGGCGTGACCAGCAGTATCGCTCTGCCATCGGGAGGATTGTTTCCCGGCACAGCAGCACTTATCCATCTGAACGGATACACGCCTGATCAAATGTACGGAGGCTTCAAGGCAATTTTGCTGAATTTCCCCAGTAGCGCGAGAACAAGCACCTTCGATAACAGAACGGACGAGAAGGTCCAGAAAGAAGCCGAAGAAGCCCAACAAAAGCTGAATGATATTTGGGAAAGGGCAGTAACCTATCAACGGCTTAAATCTTCCGGTGCCACGCTGGACTATTATCCCGAGATGGAGCATTTGGCCAAAGTAATTGCAGGTGAAATCCCCTTGATGATTGAAACCAATGCTGCGGTCGATATCCGGAGAGCGATTAAATGGGTAAATGATAAAAATTTAACAGCTATACTTTCAGGTGTATCTGAGGGTTGGAGGATTGCGGAAGAAATAGCCACATCCGGCCTTTCTGTTATAACCGGGCCAGTGCTTACCATACCCTCCAGGCAATCCGACCGATACGATGCGGCCTATACTAATCCGGGCATAATGGCTAAAGCAGGCGTAAAAGTAGCGCTGCGTACCAATGATGCCGAAAACGTGCGGAACCTGCCCTTTCATGCTGGTTTTGCCGCTGCCTATGGGATGGGAAAAGAGGAAGCCTTAAAAGCAGTTACCATCCACCCCGCCGAAATGTTCGGAATAGCAGATCAGGTAGGTTCACTGGAAGTGGGGAAAATTGCCAATCTTTTCATTTCCGATGGAGATCCTTTTGAACCTCGGACTCAAATCAGCCATTTGTTTATAAAGGGATTCAAAATTCCATTGACCAACCGTCAGATTAGGCTTTATCAAGAGTTTAATGAAAGAAGTCCTGGATTGGAACAATAATCGGGTATAGTATTTGGCGTACACTCGATGGATTTAGGACCTTGCCTTTTTGATAAAGGGGTGTATATTTGTTAGTTGACGGAAAATAAATTCATTGAATCTTTTCCGATTTTACCTACCCAAAGTAACTGCTCAAATTATAACGCATTTTCTTAATGAAAAATATGTTTACTCGTATCCTCTGTGTAGGGGTATTGGCTTTTTCTTTTGGATGTCAAGGTGATGCCACGGATGATACTGTAAATGCTATCATAAGCGACATCAAAGCCGCCCATGCCCCTGATAAAAGGGTCGCAATGTGGGATGTTCATTGGGTCGGTGGAGTATTAGGTGGCGAAACAAACCTTCCTGAAGCCCATAGGGAACTGACAACGATGCTTAGCGATCGTGGAATTGATTATACGGATAGTGTTCAGCTTTTGCCGGCAGCTAGTGTGGCAGGAAACACACAAGCACTTGTCACCATTTCTGTAGCCAATATCCGTTCCGAGCCGAAGCATTCTGCCGAACTCGCCACGCAGGCATTGATGGGGACCCCTCTTAACGTGCTAAAAAAAGAAGGCAGTTGGTATCTCGTTCAAACGCCTGAGGGCTATATCTCTTGGGTAGATGCAGCCGGAATTGCCCTTAAAAACGAAAGCTCTATGGGAGGATGGGCCGCTGCTGAAAAATTGGTCAGTACAGAGATGATTGGAGCCATCTATGATAGTCCTTCCTCCGATCAAATGATCAGCGACCTAACCGCTGGAAATATTCTGGTAAATTTGGAAGAGACTGCTTCGCACTTTAGGGTGTTGATACCTGATGGGCGCACGGGATATGTTTCTAAAGATAAGGTTTTGCCCTTCGGAGATTGGCTTGCAAGTAGGGAGCTTTCGGATGAAAACCTGATCCGCACAGCCAAAAACATGATGGGGGTTCCCTACCTATGGGGAGGTACATCGCCAAAAGGTGTTGATTGTAGCGGTTTTACCAAGACCATTTACTTTCTCAACGGCATAATTATCCCGCGGGATGCTTCCCAGCAGGTGCATGAAGGAGATGAGGTTGACGTTTCCAAAAACTGGGAAAACCTGGAAGTTGGAGATTTACTCTTTTTTGGAGTTCCAGCGGAAGAAGGCAAACCAGAACGGGTCATACACGTAGGCATGTGGATTGGAAACAATTCTTTTATCCATTCCCGCGGGCGGGTCCGGATCAGCAGCTTTGACCCTCAAGATGAAAATTATGATTCCTATGAATTGGACCGGTATCTACGCACCAAACGTATACGAAACAAACAGACTGCCCATCTTTGGAGTGTTGACCGACTAATACAATAACAGTTCTGATATATGAAAAGAGTACTTTGCACTTTACTATTAATTTCTACATTTGTCTGTGTTCATGCGCAGGACGCTCCTTTTGGCTTTAGCGAAAACTCGATTTTACCGCAGCGGGATTTGGAGCAGCAATTTTTGGAAGCGACGGATTTTACACGGTTCAGAACTCACCTGCAGGCCATCAGCTCAGTACCACATGTGGTTGGCAGTGCCGCCAACGAAAAGGTTAAAGCCTACCTGGAAAAAACCATGGAGGAGGCCGGATGGGATGTTCAGGCGCATCCCTATGACGTCTACTTGCCTAAGAATCCCGGCGAATCCTATGTGGAGATCGTTACTCCCCGTCGGCTTCCGCTAAATCAGCAAGAAGATGTACTCCCCGAAAACCCCTATTCCAGCCATCCTGATTTAAAAAAAGGCTGGAATGCCTATTCGGGCTCCGGAGATGTGACGGCAGGTGTTGTCTATGCCAACTACGGTACTAAAGCAGATTTTGAAAAACTGGAAGAATTGGGTGTTTCCGTAAAGGGAAAAATCGTAATAGCACGCTATGGAGGCAATTTCAGAGGATATAAGGCCAAATTCGCCGAGCAATATGGCGCTGTGGGGCTTTTAATATACACTGATCCGGGAGATAGTGGCTACTCCAAAGGGTTGGTATTCCCAGAGGGGATTTACTACAGCGAGAGTTCCATACAGCGGGGCTCATTGATGACTGAGGATTTTACTGGCGACCCCCTTACGCCTTTCGAGCCTGCCTTACCCTTGGACGGTAAAAAACAGGTAAAGCGGCTCGACCCTTCCGAAACGCAACTGCCAACGATTCCGGTTACTTCCATTCCCTATGGCTCAGCCAAAGAGATATTTGCTGAAATGAAAGGCCAACCTGTACCAACGGGATGGCAAGGAGGCTTGCCCTATACCTATCGGACCGAGGGAGGTGACGCATTGCAGGTTCGGATAAAAGTTTCCCAGGAAAGAGATTTTGTGCGCATTAACAATGTGGTGGGCACCTTAAAAGGGTCGGAATATCCAGATGAGTGGATCATTTTGGGATGTCACTACGATGCATGGTCCTTCGGAGCTACTGACCCCAACAGTGGAACCGCGATGCTACTTGCATTAAGCGAATCCTTGGGAAAACTTGCACAGGAAGGGCACAGACCAAAGCGCTCAATCCTGATTGCGCATTGGGATGGCGAAGAGCATGGGGTAATAGGGTCTACCGAATGGGTGGAGCAATTTCGGGACGAGTTGTCCGCAAAAGCCGTTGCTTACCTTAATTTCGACGCAGGAGTATCCGGACGGGCTGTAAGAGGCTCTTCCTCCCCTACCCTCAAACACCTCATGGCGGCAGCAGGTAAAGAAGTAACGCTCCCCGATTCCAAGGAGACTATCTTCGCAAACTGGGCGGGAACAGGTGAAGAACCGATTATGGGCAACTTGGGAGGAGGATCTGACCATATCGCATTCTATATGCATTTAGGAATTCCTTCGCTCAGCGGTGGCGCTGGAGGCCCCACACTTTACCACACAAACTATGACGATCTGTATTTTTATGAGAAATTTGCAGATCCTTCCTTTAAGATGGGGGGAACCGTCGAACAGTGGGTAGGTATTATGAGCCTGCGCTTAGCAAACGCAACCATAATCCCCTATCAGGTAAATCGTTACGCCAAAGACCTGAACACTCACTTCGAATCTGCAAATAAACAAATAATTGCCTATTCGCCTAATTTCGAAGGGTTTGCCCAAGTACAAATTGCCTTGGAAAACCTAACAACTAGCAGCGATCACATGAATGAAGTCCTGCAACAAAAATTGGCCACAAATAGCTTATCCAAGAAACAAATAAAGGCGGTAAACCAGTCCCTGCTAACGTGGGAAAAGTCTTTTATCCTTAAAGAAGGAATGCCGTTTGGCGCATGGTATAAATCACTATACGCATCTACTGACCCATTTAGCGGATATGCCTCTTGGGTTCTTCCGGCAATACAGTATGACATCGAGCGAAAATTGGCAGACAACCTAAGCGCATGGGATAAAACCTACGCTGCATCTATCAACCACTTATCGAACCAAATCAAGAAGGCAGCCACATTATTGAACAATGAATAAAGTCCAGACAGCGGCCACATCGGAACCGGTATCCGCAGTCAATTCGACAGTTTACCCGATTCTGTTTACGATTAGTTTTGCTCATCTGCTCAATGATCTTGTGCAATCTGTATTGCCTGCGGTATATCCCTTGTTGAAAGAGAATTACCTACTTACCTTTACGCAGATAGGATTGATTACACTGACGTTTCAGATTACTGCATCGCTTTTACAACCTTTCGTAGGCCTTTATACAGACAAGCACCCACAGCCCTTTTCTTTAGCTATGGGCATGGGATTTTCATTAGTAGGACTGATACTATTGGCCTCCGCGGGAAGTTATGGGATTGTTCTGATTGCCGCCGCGCTGGTGGGAATGGGTTCTTCCGTATTTCACCCAGAGTCATCCCGGGTTGCCTACCTGGCCTCCGGTGGCAGAAGAGGTCTTGCGCAATCTATTTTTCAGATTGGAGGAAACGCCGGGTCGGCAATCGGACCTTTGTTGGTAGTAGTGGTGGTGATGCCCTTTGGGCAGGGAAATATCCGTTGGTTTGCCTTGGGTGCCCTGCTGGCCATTATTGCGTTGCTTAAAGTCGGAGTTTGGTACAAAAACTTCTTAGCCTTTGAATCTACCATCAGATCTTCCAAAAAATCAATTACAGCACGAAATCTAAGTAAACGTCAAGTAAAAACATCGGTAGGCATTTTATTGGTCCTTATTTTTTCCAAGTATTTCTACATGGCCTCCATGTCCAGTTATTTCACTTTTTACCTGATTGAAAAGTTTCATGTAAGTATCCCCCAATCACAGATTTACCTGTTTGTTTTTTTGGCGGCTATTGCGGTTGGTACCTTTTTGGGAGGCCCTTTGGGTGATAAGTACGGCAGAAAATACATCATTTGGATTTCCATCTTGGGAGCTGCTCCCTTCACCCTTTTGTTACCACATGTTGGGTTGCCTTGGGTGATTGGTCTGTCGGTTGTGATCGGAGTGGTGTTGGCCTCAGCCTTTTCTGCCATTTTGGTTTATGCCCAAGAACTTTTACCGGGAAGGGTCGGCATGATATCGGGGTTGTTTTTTGGTTTTGCCTTTGGGATGGGTGGGCTAGGATCAGCATTATTGGGAAACCTTGCCGACCGGACCAGCATCGAATTCGTATTTTTGGTGTGCTCTTTCTTGCCTTTATTGGGTCTTGTAACATGGGGCCTCCCAGATTTGAAGCAAAACCAGGGATGAACCGCTTCGAACCGGATTATCAATTTTTCAATTCGGAAAGAAAATTCAAACTCGATTTTACGAATTATCTATTATACGTGTATTTTTAATAATAATAATGTATTTTTTAAATATTTTTTTTGAAATATTTGTAATTGAGGAGGCGACCTGCTAAATTTGACATATCAAAAAAAGACAAGCGGTCTTTTATACTGTAGGATGATGAAACTGGCAGACATGCCCTCCGGTCTCGGGGGTGGGGATTTCAGGATAAAGCAAACATCGAGCTCGTGTTTTTGCCTAACTGCCCCGTGGAGGTTCGACTCCTTCTCCTACAGCAGGTTATTTTGGGTTTATTGTTAATTGACTAAAGCTATGAGATTCTGTTTCATAGCTTTTTTTATT
>DATHWC010000247.1:0-17504 GCA_035460985.1 Lunatimonas sp. | reverse complement strand
CCAAATGAATATTACCCGTAAGGGTATCACCTTGAAGTTCTCCACCAAACATATACTGCACCTGCTTACCGGGTTCCCTGTATGTACTGTGAAGTTTTACCTCATTGCCTTCGATGGTTCCCAAGATGTCCTGACTTGTGTAGTCACTTTCATGCCTACCCATCAACCAATTTTCATCCTGTTCCAAATACCATTTATGGGTAGATGTGCTGCTGAAAAACTGGATGTCCACCGACCAGCGACCCGCCAAGCTTCCAGCCGGAGCAGCCATTGGCTTCTTAGGTTGTCTTTTTTTACTAAGAACTTCCACAAGGCGGTCAGCTACTATGGGCACTTCGGCGGCAACCATCTGACTCGGAGTAAGAGTGATTAGCGTATTGTTTTCCCCATTGTCACGACCACCTACAGCAATTCGGGGTTTATTTCTGCCCAAGTATTCAGCCATTTCCGGTCCGGTAATATGAAGGGAATTGGGGTCCCACATTACTTGTAATGTTGGGGCACGGTTATTTAATTCATCTGGTGGTGGTAATTGGACATTGGTAGTTACGCCCTTTACTTTAGTTACCTTAGCAGAAATTTGTTCTAACCAATTTTCCCAATTTTTCCACTCTTGCTCATGGTCTCTGGTAACCCATGCTTCCACAGCGGCCAACATGCCCATCATTTCTTCTTTTCCTACTTTATTGTCTCTTCCCGGCCCATGGTGGGGGGAGCTAGCTTGCCAAGCAGACATGAGGATGTCTTTTTGGCCCAAAAGTATGCCCGCACATTGAGGCCCGCAGATAGCCTTACCACCGGAATAAGCCACCATAGTGGCTCCTTTTTCTAAGTGTACATTTGGGATAGTAAGGTTTTCTGCAGCCGCATCTACCAAAACGGGGATATTTTTAGGTTTGGCAATCCCTGCAATCACCTCAAGAGAAAGGGGCTGTCCAGTTGCCGACTGCCTGCCTGTTGTGATATAAATCATGGCTGTTTTTGATGAAATGGCAGCTTCCAATTCCTCAGGTGTACTTACTTCCACGATATTCACCCCGATGTTTCGTATTGAAGCATCGTAGACATTACGGGAATAGCGGGGTATGATCACCTCATTTTTATGCACTTGGGAGAGATCCGGAATTCGTAGCAAAATCTCTGGATTACCCCCACTGACACAGGCGGCGGTGGCGTGTTTCATCGCAGCGGCACACCCTGCTGTGATGATTCCCCATTCTGCTTTTGTGATATCTGCCAGACGCTGTCCAATACCATGCGCCATTTCATCATATTGGATAAAATTACCCGCAGCGGCTTTCATCGCTGTCAACACTTCCGGTCGTTCACGCGACCCTCCGATGATGGTGAATGTACCCCGGCAGTTGATAATAGTGTCTACCCCAATAGATCCGTAAATGTCCTCATCCAATGAGATGGGGCCTACAGCTTTGGCCTGAGCGGCATTTCCAATAGAAAGGAAGCTGCCACCTATGGGCAGCATAGCCAAATTCTTAATTACATGTCTTCTATCCATTTTATTTAGTGGTTGTTATATGGGGAAGCTGACAGTCCATTCAAGTCATAGACGATTCGTCCTGCCCGGATGGTTAATTCAGCCTCCAAAAGTTGATTTCCTTGTATACGTTGTCCTGCCGAGTCTACAAATCCGAAGTCTCCATTTCGTATTCTAAATATAGCAATATCCGCTTCAGTTCCCACGCTGAGGTGTCCCAGATCTTCCCGTTTTAGGGCTTGGGCAGTCTTCCAAGTTGCTTGGCTGAGCACCGCTTCCTTCGTCATGCCCATTGCCATAAATTTAGACAAAACATTCGAAAAATTCTTCATACCGGAGTTCATGCTAAACCGATGCAGGTCTGTCCCAAAGGTATCCGGCGTCAGACCTTGCTGAATGGCAGGAATAGCTTGGTCAAACCAAAAGCCTGCGCCTCCATGGCTCACATCAAACAGAATCCCCCGCTCTTTGGCAGCCATGACTTCTGGTAGCAGTTTACCCTGATTATCGACAATGGGCTCCCTGTCGCGGATATTTTCATAGGTATGGCTTAATATATCCCCCGGACGCATTCGTTCCAATTGGTCTACGAGGGAATATTCCGGTAAGTGGCACTCTACCAGAAGAGGCACATTAGCAAATTTCCCAGCCGCCAACGCACGGTCAAAGGGTGTCCAATCCTTTCCCTCATAGTGGCCTATTTTCACTCCTACCAAATGTTGTGGGTGTTTGGCAATAGTCTGCGCAGTGATTTCCGGATTCATATCCGTGATATCCTCTTGGGCTGGATTACCTTGCATGCCTCCCCCGGCAATATTAAGAAATGCCAAAATCCGGGTTTGGGAAACATCGATTACCTTCGTTTTGAAGTCCTCAAAATTCCTCCATCCAGAGGTTCCAGCGTCTACTACGGTAGTGACTCCGGACCGAAATGTGAAGTCGTCCGGTGATACGCTGGAACTTCCTCCAGCAAAGGTTCTGGGCTTTTCACCCACATAAACATGCGTGTGGGGATCTATCAGCCCGGGGCTTATGATTAATCCCTTTACATCAATTACACGCTTCCCCTCTTTAGGAAGAATTTTTTCGGCTATTTTTGAGACTTTCCCATCCCGTATGGCAATGTCCATGGGTTGGTTTATTCCATTTTTGGCATCTATTAGATGTCCGTTGAGAAGGATTATGTCGTGATCCTGAGCTATTGATGCCGTTCCCAACACTAATCCTAAAACTAGGAATAATAGAAAACGATGCACCATATGGAACTGTCCCGTTATTTCTATCATTTTTTGCTAATCTCTGTTTCCCAATGGGGGGCGCTGATGCCGTTCAGGTCCCACATGATTCTACCTGCCCTGATGGTTAGTTCAGCTTCCAGCTTTTGAGTACCTTCAATTTTTGTACGTCGGATATCCTGAAATCCAAAATTTCCCTCTCTAAGACTGAAAACCGCAATATCCGCTTCCGTACCCACACTCAAATGCCCCAAATCTTCGCGTGAAATAACCTGAGCGGGTTTCCAAGTAGAGCGTAGAATAACGTCAGAAAGTGACATGCCCATATTCATAAATTTAGACAGAAGGTTGGTCATGTCTTTAAAGGCACCGTTCATGCTGTCCTTGTGTAAATCTGAACTTATGACATCCGGTAGAAAACCCTGCTGCAGAGAAGGAATGGCCTGTCTAAAGGAAAAAGCACCACCACCATGGCCAACATCAAATATAATTCCCCGTTTTTGGGCATCGAAAATAAAGGGTTTTACCCTAAGTTCCTCATTTACTACTGTTTCACGGTTTGCAGGACCGTAAGAGTAGGTGTGGGTAAATATATCTCCGGGACGAAGATGTTTCATAAAAAGGTCTTCGATGGAGTTTGGTGGCTGGTGTTCACCAAAATCTACCATTACGGGTACATTGGCCAGGTTGCCCGCTTCCACAGCAAGATCCACCTGGGTAAATCCTCCCCAATAGTGGGCTGATTTTATACCTACCAAAAGGTCCGGAAACAGTCGAGTGATCATGTTGGCGGTCATGGTTGGATTCATGTCTGACACGTCCTGTTCTTCAAAGCGGCCATACATCCCGGTCCCTACAATATTTAGAAAGGCCAAGATGCGTGTTTGAGAGCGGTCGATGGTCTGCTGCTTAAACAACCTGAAATTTCGCCACCCAGCGGATCCGGCATCCACCACCGTCGTGACACCCGAACGAAAGGTAAACCCATCGGGAGGCAAACTCGTATGTCCGTCAGCTATATAGGACTGGGGTTCGGTTCCATGGAAAACATGTACATGCATGTCTATCAATCCAGGGGTCACGTATAATCCAGAGACATCAACAACTTGTTTAGCTTGGTTACTTGGGATATTGGCTGCAACCTGATGTATTTTCCTGTTGGATATGGCAATGTCCATGACGGCATCGATGCCGTTTTTGGGATCAATTACATGTCCTCCTTTTAGAAGAAGATCGATTTCTTGGGCGGAAAGAAAGGAAGAAATGCCGCAAAACAGAAAAACTAGGCCAATTAAGGTAAGTCGGATTGCATTTTTATAAACAGCGTGGGGGCTTGGTGTTTGCATGGGACGTTTTTGATTGAAGGATTTTTATCGAATGGCTCGACCATACTGGTAAGACGGTATAATCCGGGTTCAACAATTTCAGAAAATCGCGGTGCTAAGGTGAAGGAATTATTTTACTAAATATTATATAAAAATTTATTTTTGCAAAGCATTATTTTATAAGTTTAGGATTAGTAGTTACGACAGGGTTTAATTGTTGTCAGACAGCCAATAATTCATTGAATCAATTACCGATAAACCAAACCCCATAGCCACAAAGGAGGCTTTTCTATTCATGGACAAACAGAAGAATTCATTTTTGCAAAGCATATGGGCATGGATGCTCAGCATCGGCCCCGGTATATTTTGTATTGGATATACAGTTGGTACAGGCAGTGTGACGTCAATGGCTAAGGCTGGTAGCCAATTTGGCATGCAACTTCTTTGGGTTTTGTTTTTAAGTTGCCTTTTCGCATGGGTTTTGATGGAAGCATATGGGCGGTATGCAATAGTTACCGGACAAACCTCCATTTATAGCTTTAAAACAAAAATCAAAGGGGGAAAAACCATTGCCATTATAGTAGTAACAGGGATTGTAATTGCCCAGTGGAATTCGCTTACGGGCATCTTGGGGCTAAGTGCCAGTGCCCTCTATGAGGTGGCAGTACTTTTTGTCCCGTCCCTGCCTTCGGAAAGTTATTGGGCTGTTTTGGGAATTGCGATTACCCTAATAGTAACGATGTATGCGTTGCTGTGGGTGGGCCAATATTCCTTTTTTGAAAAAGTACTGATTGTTTTCGTCACGCTGATGGGCATTTCCTTTATCATTTCCATGTTTGTGGTGTTGCCGGATCCCATGGACATAGTAGGTGGTTTGAAACCGACGATCCCGGCTGTACCTGGTGGAAAACTGTTGGTGGCGGCCTTTGTGGGCACGACCATGGCGGCACCGACTTTTGTAGTCAGGCCATTGTTGTTGAGAGGAAAGGGCTGGACCAAGGCCCATACCAAAGAACAATCAAACGATGCGCTTTTCTCTGCCGTTTTGATGTTTGTCATCAACCTTTCGATAATGGCAGCGGCAGCGGGATCTCTTTTTGTGGAGGGAAAAACCATCGAGCGGGTGCTGGATATGGTATATACCTTAGAACCCATTGCGGGAAAGTTTGCCGTTGCCCTCTTTATGACAGGGGCTTTAAGCGCAGGGCTTTCTTCCATTTTTCCAATATTGATGGTTGCTCCTTTATTAATTGCCGATTATAAAGAAGGGGTTTTGGATACCACCTCGAGGAGGTTTAAAATCCTTACAGGAATTGCCTGTGTGTTTGGACTCACTGTACCCATTTTGGGAGCCAATCCCATACTGGCCCAGATTATGACGCAAGTAGCGGCAGTTTTTATTTTACCCGTCGTTATTGGATGTATTCTATACCTTATTAATAGGAGGGATTTGATGGGAGAGCACAAAGCAGGGTTGCTTCTGAACATCGGACTTTCGGCTGCATTTCTTTTTTCAATCATTATCTCCTATACCGGATTTCTGGCGTTGAAGGAGATGATATGAGTTTAGTTGGTTCCTAATCGGAAGAATGGGCTTAATCAAAATTTTAATGAAATACTTGAAATTCCGAACCTTGTATGGTAGGAAATGTCAAATTTAGTTGTTTTAAATAAATTATTTTCTGAAAATTCTCCCTTCAAATTAACGCCATGTGAAACGCGGGTAATTTTTAAAAAATAATTTAAATGGTTTTCGCATTGTTTAGAATATAATTTATTCGTAATATTCGAGTAATATTAATTACTTCCTACCCGAAATAAACACCTATAAACCTATCAACTTCCATATCAAAATACCTAAAAACTAAGTAAGTCGGTATAATGTTCCGATTTAAAAAATAAAAGTTTTTTTGGGAAAAGGTAAAAAAAATTATTCTAACGAATGAACTTGATTGATGATATTGGAGGGGAATTAATTAATATTTAAACTTTAGTAGAAGTTTAAACTACTTGAAACAATTTTAATTTAACTAAAAATTATCTTATGAAAAAAAGTCTACTTGCTTTTCTTCTGTTGCTTTTTACTGGTGTATTTGCCATAGCACAGGAGAGAACGGTCACGGGTACAGTGACTGATTCGGACGCTGATGCCCCTCTTCCTGGGGTGAGCGTATTGGTAAAAGGAACAAGTACCGGTACAATTACGGACATAGATGGTCAGTACAGTATCTCAGTTCCAGCCTCTGCAACCACATTGGTTTTTTCCTATCTGGGATATGGAAGGCAGGAATTAATTATCGGTAATTCAAACGTAATTAACGTTTCTCTTAACGCGGAAGAGGCTGCCTTATCAGAAGTAGTGGTTACTGCGTTTGGATTGGAAAGGGAAAAGAAATCATTGACTTACACGGTACAGGATGTAGGAACCCGGGAGTTGACCGAAGCCCGTGAAATGAACGTGATGAATTCACTTTCCGGTAAAGTCGCCGGCTTATCCATAAACAGAGGAGGTTCCGGTGTTGGCTCTGCCACACGTGTAGTATTGCGTGGTAACAGGTCCATCAGTGGAGATTCTCAACCGCTGTATATAGTAGATGGTGTTCCAGCCCGTGGAATTGAGAACCTGAACCCGGATGATATAGAAAGTATCAACGTGTTGAAAGGTCCAAATGCTGCGGCCTTGTACGGAAGCCGTGCAAACAATGGAGCAATTGTAGTGAATACGAAAAGAGGTAAGGAGGGATTCAATGTAAGCTTGAATACTTCGTATATGTTTGATCAGCCCTTTCTTTTGACTAATTACCAAGATGTATATGGTCAGGGCAGCGGGGGAGTTTATTCTCCAGCATCTGAGTTTTCTTGGGGTCCCCGTATGGATGGTCAGCAAGTAGACCAATGGTCCATGGCACCGGGGAAAGCGGGAACGACTTATCCATTTTCTCCCCAGCCTAACAATATTCTGGATTTCTTTCAAACCGGGCATAATATGGCTACAACATTGTCCGTGAGTGGTGGGACGGAAAAAAGTCAAACCTACTTCTCATACACCTATGCGGATGCTGCGGGTGTCGTGCCGGACAATGATTTAAAGCGACACAGTATCAACCTTCGGTTGACTAATAAATTAGCGGATAATTTGAGCTTGGATTCTAAGATCAATTACATCCGTCAGGACATTAACCAATCACTACCTCAGGATGAAAATTACGCCAATCCAGCGAGACATATTTATAGATTACCAAGAAATATTCGGACAGAGGATATATCACAGTTTGAATATGTGAATGCTGCTGGACTACTAAGGCAGAATTATTTCAATCCAGGATCAAACGGCGGTGCCAATCCTTATTGGTCAAATAACAGAAATCTTCGTACAAATACTTCTGATCGGATCATTGCATTCACCTCTTTAAGATATGAGTTGGCTGAAGGGTTAAGTGTTCTGGCAAGAGCAGCGATGGACCGTTCTTTTGGCGGCAGCACCAACACGGAATACAATGATTCTTACATTATTGCCCAAAATGGACGTTTTTCAGTTGGTACATCAGAAGCAATGGAGATTAATACTGACTTTTTAATATCCTACGAAAAGACACTTAGTCAAGATTGGTTTTTTAATGTTAACGTTGGTGGTAACGCAAGGAAAGACCGAAATACTGGGTTAAGTTCTAATACAGGTAATCAGTTGGTAGTTCCTAATTTCTTTGCACTGGGTAATACGCAGCAGGTAATTTCTAGTTATAATATTGGTAGCCCAAGGGATGTAAATTCATTATATGCATTTGGACAGTTTGCCTGGAAAAATGCTGTCTTCCTGGATATTACAGCCAGAAATGACTGGAGTTCTACCTTACCAAGAGACAATTGGTCGTTCTTTTATCCATCAGTTGGTTTAAATGCCGTTATCTCTGATTTAGTTGAAATGCCAACTTGGTTTACTTTTGCCAAACTTAGGGGTTCTTTTGCCGAAGTGGGTAACGACACAAGTCCTTTCCAATTGCAGCGTCAAGCGGCCTTTGCAGCTGGAGGACGAGCAGGATATTTATCCTTAAGTACAACTCTTCCAAATGCTAATCTTCTTCCAGAAACTACCCAATCCATAGAACTTGGTGCTGATATGAGATTTGTTGACAATAAGGTGGGATTGGATTTCACTTACTATAAAACAAATTCATTTAACCAGCTATTTACAGTAGGCCTACCTGTAGGTTCTGGAGCTTCCCAGTTTTTCACAAACGGGGGAAATGTGCAGAATGAAGGTATCGAGGCTGTAATTACGTTAACCCCAGTACGCAAAGCAGATTTCGAATGGACGATCACTTCGAATTTTGCAAGAAATATTTCTTTGGTTAAGGAAATTAATGATGAGCGACCAAGTGTAGAAATCGGTTCTTCTTTCCTGACCCGTTTTAGAATCGAAGAAGGTTCACAATTTGGTGAGGTGTATTCCCGAGGGTATCTTAGGGACGACCAAGGACGGGTTATCGTCGGAGAAAACGGTATTCCAAGAACAACCCCTGGATTTACTGTCCGTGTTGCGAATTACAACCCAATTTGGTTGGGAGGTATTCAAAACTCATTTAATTACAAAAACTTCCGTGCGAACTTTACCATTGATTTCCGTCAGGGAGGTAGCATCACTTCCTTTACCAATGCCATCATTTATGCTGACGGGTTGACAGAAGAGACCCTGCCAGGACGGGAAGGGGGATTGGTCTTCGGTCAAAACTTTATGGAACATGAAACTGCGGTTTTGGAAACAGGTGAACCTAATAATATTCCAATAACAGCGGAACAATTCTGGGTAAATATGGGTGGTAGAAACGCACCTATCGGAGAGGTATTTACCGTTTCAGCTACTAACATACGTATGAGAGAGGCTGTGGTGGGATATACTATTCCTGCCAAAAAGCTGGAAGGCCTTCCGATCAATAGTGTAAGCATCAATTTCGTAGCCAGAAATTTGTTTTTCTTCCTCAACGAATCAGGAAACCTTGATCCAGACGTAACAGTTGGTACCGGCTCCAATTCGGGAGGTAGAGAATCTTTTGCTCCACCAACAGCAAGATCCTTCGGTTTTAATCTTAATCTTGGATTCTAAAATTTGTAATGACTATGAAAATATTTAAAAATATAATTGGATTTTCTATCGCTGCCTTTGTCTTTGGAGGTTGTACAGAGAATTTTGAAGAGCTCAACACGAAGCCTGATGTGATCCTTGCGGATAACTTGGACATTGGTCTTTTGGGTCAAGCATTTGCCAATGGACAGATGCGGGCGATGACTGGTGCACCGGGTGGTGGAGCAGGAAACTATCAGACAGGGCAAAATCTGTTTGCCGACATTTATGCGCAGTATTTCGCAAATACAGCAACCAACTTCGATTCAGATAGGCATATTCAAGTGGGTGGGTGGACAAACGGAAGTTGGAATTATTTCTACGGACAGGCAGCACCTATTATCAAATTTGTGGAAGATTTCACTGCGGCAAATAATTTGGATGTAGAAAATGCTTTCGCGAAAGTATTAAAGGTTCAGGCATATCATAGGTACACGGATTATTATGGGCCGGTAATCTATTCAAATTTTGGAAATGGAGAAACTGTTGTCCCTTATGATACCCAAGAATCCATTTATAAGGATTTCTTTCAGGAATTGGACGCTGCGGTAGCTGTCTTAAAGGCAAATAGAGGCGGATCTGCCTTCTTAGCCCATGATCAGGTTTATGGAGGTAGTGTTGATAGATGGTTAACTTATGCCAACTCCCTTCGTTTAAGATTGGCTCTTCGAGTAAAGTATGTGGAGCCAGCTTTAGCGAAATCCGAGGCTGAAAAGGCTGTTGCGGATGGAGTTATGTTGACCAACGATGAGAGTGCGGCAATTAGTACAACTATCAATTCGCGACACCCTCTATGGACGATAACGGATTGGAATGAATTCCGTATGAGTGCATTAATGGAGAGTTTGTTGAAGGGATTTGAAGACCCTCGGCTTGAAGTTTATTTTCGGACAACGGATGATTTTAGAACCGGCGATACAAGTGTGCCCTATAGGGGGCTTAGAAATGGTCTTCCCAGGGCAGATCTTGATCAAGGAGCTTTGAGTAGAGGCTTTTCCGATGTGGGTGAAAGGTGGTTGAATCTTGGAAGGGGAGGGTCTCCAGCTGGTCCTCCATTGAGAATGCTACCTGCTGCTGAGGTGTATTTTAACAGAGCTGAAGGTGCTTTAGAAGGATGGGCAATGGGTGGTACTGCCAAAGATCTCTATGAGAAAGGAATCGAAATGTCAATGACAGAAGAAAGGATTGGCGCTTCTGCCGAACAAGTTCAGGCCTATCTTTCGAGTACAAATACTCCTGCGCCTGTAACCTATTCGAGAACCGAATGGAATCTGCCCGCCTCATCAGATATACCTGTAGCTTTTTTGACTACTGGTACAAAAGAAAAACAGTTGGAGCAAATTGCGACCCAAAAATGGCTTGCCCTCTATCCAGACGGTTGGGAGGCTTGGGCTGAATTAAGAAGAAACAGATACCCGAAGTTTTATCCGCGGGTTGCTTCCGATAACGTTGATGTACCCCGTGATGTAGTTATGTCTAGACTCATTTTTGTAGAAGGTGAATACAACAATAACAGAGCAGCTGTCGAAGCAGCAGAGGAATTTCCAGAACTTACTTCAAGAGGTGGTAATAAGAACTCCACCAGACTCTGGTGGGATGCCAAGCCGTAAACGGGCCTACTTCTAAAATAAATGCAAAGGAAAGTGCCATTTTTTAATGGCACTTTTTTTACTTTATAGCTTAATTGACTTTCTATGATTTTCCTTTATACAATCCGTTTGGTCTTTGTTTTTTTATTTCTATCCAGCCTGACTGCGTGCAAACAGGAGGATCCCAATGCCTTATTTACTGAATTATCTTCCAAACGTACAGGAGTTAATTTCAGGAACTTGGTCCGGGAGTCAGAAGAATTTAACGTACTGACATATGGATATTTTTATCAGGGTGGAGGTGTTGCCGTGGGAGATATAAACAATGATGGCCTGCCTGACCTGTATTTTACAGGCAATATGATGGCGAGTAAACTATACCTAAACAAAGGCAATTTGGAATTTGAAGATATCACCGAGTCGGCAGGTGTCGCTGCTGCCGGGCTTTGGAATACGGGGGTGACCATGGCGGATGTTAATGGTGACGGGTTATTGGATATCTATATCTGCCGATCTGCAGCCAATGATCCCGAACGACGCAGAAATGTCCTGCTAATTAATAACGGTGACCTTACATTCTCTGATAGAGCCAAGGAATTTGGACTGGATGACCCGGGATACTCCACACAAGCTACTTTTTTTGACTTCGACCGTGATGGGGACCTGGATATGTTTTTACTTAACCATTCTACACAAGAATATGCCGGCTTTAGCCGAATCGACGGCAACTTTAAGCAACGGAAAGGAGAGTTTTTAGGGGACAAGCTATACCGCAATGATAACGGTAAGTTTGTGGACATTTCAGAGGAGAGCGGTATCATTGGGAACGTACTGGGTTTTGGGCTAGCCGTAACGGTCACGGATGTGAACCAAGATGGATGGCCGGACATATATGTCAGTAATGACTACAATGAGGAAGACTACCTATATATCAACCAACAAGACGGCACCTTTTTGGAATCTGTCAAAGAATATATGGGGCATGTTTCCCTATTCTCCATGGGAGCGGATGCTGCGGATCTGAACAATGACGGTCTTCCGGACATCATCACCATGGACATGATGCCCGAATATACCTTCAACCAAAAGGCAATCCTTGGGCCTGAGAATTACGACAAATACAGTGAATTACTGGCGAAAGGCTTTTATCCGCAGACTATGCGCAATATGCTCCACTTGAATCAGGGAAACGGTTATTTCAGTGAAATCGGGCAATATGCGGGCATTTCCCAGACAGATTGGAGTTGGGCTGTGCTTGCGGCTGATTTTGACAACGATGGTTGGAAAGACCTTTTCGTAGCCAATGGCTATGCCCGCAACTACTTGGATATGGATTTTCTGAATTATATGGTCAGTGAACGCATCCGTTCCACGCAGGGGAGTGCCGGAAAGGAGGATGCGCTTATTGAACTTATTGAAAAAATGCCTCCTATCTATGTGGAAAATTACCTCTACCAGAACAATGGTGACCTGACGTTTACCAACCGGGCAAAGGAATGGGGATTGACAGGGATGACTGTCTCGAATGCGGCAGCTTATGCCGACTTGGATGGAGATGGGGACCTTGATCTGATCGTCTGTCATACCAATGACCCGGTTAGTATTTACCGGAATAACAGCGAGCGACTTTTTGACCGACATTACCTAAAGATTAAGCTTAGGGGAGAGGGGATGAACACTTCTGGTGTGGGAGCACGTGTACAACTTTATGCAGGAGACCGGGTATTTCATCAGGAACTGATGCCTGTCCGTGGGTATCAATCTGCTGTTGATCATGCGTTGGTGTTCGGCTTGGGAGATCTTATGAGTCTGGATAGTCTGGAAGTCTGGTGGCCGGATGGAAGATATCAGCAGCTTTCCAGCCCGGTAGTAGATACTCTGTTGGTGTTGGATCAGCGGGAATCTTTGGCTTACAGGAAGCAGCCCGTTTTGGAGACAAATAGGTTTAGCCCTGTACCGGATGTTCTAGGTATAGATTTCTTACACAGTGAGAGTCCCTTTCTTGATTTTATACAAGACCGCCTAATGCCAAACACCATGTCAGCCCTTGGCCCAAAGCTCACACTGGGTGATATCAACGGCGATGGATTGGAAGATATTTATATTGGTGGTGGAAAAGACCAACCGGGTCAACTTTTTCGGCAACTGCCCACCGGTACATTTAGTCTGATGTCACAGCCGGCCTTTGAAGCTGACCAATCACAGGTGGATACGAATGCTGCTTTTATAGATGTGACGGGCAATGGTCATTTGGATCTATATGTGGTAAGTGGGGGAAGTGATTTCCCAGCCGGAGATGCCGGATATCAAGATCGACTTTACCTGAATGATGGCAAGGGGAATTTTACCCGAAGCCTGTCCGCCTTGCCTGACATGTGGGTAAGTGGTAGCACTGTACAAGTGGCAGATTTGGATAATGATGGATTTCCGGACCTTTTTGTAGGAGGTCGATTTATTCCCGGTAGCTTTCCCACAGCTCCAAGAAGCTATCTACTGATGAATTTGGGTGACGGTACCTTTGCGGATATTACCGAAAATTTCTGTCCTGATCTTTTAAATCCGGGGCTCTTGTCCGATGCTAAGTTTGTACACTTAAATAGCGATGATTGGGTTGATTTAGTAATCACGGGAGAATGGATGGCTCCCCAAGTCTATTTGAATAACGAGGGAAAGTCTTTGGAGTTAAAGGCAAACGCCTTTCCCCAAGGATTATCAGGCTGGTGGAAACATATTACCGTAGCTGATTTGGATGGGGATGGAGGTTTGGATCTAGTGATGGGTAATCAGGGCGACAACAACCCTTTTAAAGCCAGCCCGGAACAGCCCATGCGGCTTATTTCCAAAGATTTTGACGGTAACGGATCTATAGATCCGATATTCACCCACTACATGGCTGACACCAATGCGTTTGCCTTTAGCCGGGATGAATTGGTGGGGCAACTTCCGATGTTTAGGGGAAAATTTTCAGATTACCGCAGTTTTGCGAAGACACCTATTGATCAATTTTTTGCTCCAGAGCAGATTGCTGGAGCGGATACGCTTACTGCAATGACACTGAAATCTGGCTATTTTAAAAACGATGGAAATGCCAATTTCAGCTTTATTCCTCTTCCCCAAGAAGCGCAGTTTTCTCCTTTATATGCGACAGCGGCATATGATGTAAATGGGGACGGTTATCCTGATTTGCTCACTGGGGGAAACCTAACAAAAGCTAGGGTAAGCAGTGGGCAACAGGATGCAAATTATGGCTTTGTTTTTTTGGGAGATGGGGACGGAAATTTTGTAACCCATTCTTCTGTATCTTCGGGCCTCAAGATCCGGGGAGATGTTCGGGATATTCAGCCCCTTACGGTCGGTGGGAACACCTATGTGGTATATTCACTCAATAATGGTAGGCTACAAGTTTATGCACTTAATCCCTAGTCTTCGTAACAGGTTAAAAAAATATAATTTTAAGCTTTTGGAAATTTTCTTTTTGAGTCGATCAGATCATTAGCCACAGAGTAGATGTCCAAACCCATTAGTTTGTTTTGGCTTCTATAGCCTTGCCAAGAGAATGCTGATACATGCGTACGCGAAATACTAGTTAAAAAAAACAGAGGTTTCGATTTATTTCGAAACCTCTGTATGAGTCTAATTTAGCGGAATACTAATTTCCTCCGTCCCACCAAACTCGTGTTAACCAATCATCTCCTCCCATCCGGGAAACAGCACTACTCAAAGATTCGGGATTTACTCCACCTTCTCCAACGGGATAGGGCTGTCTTCGCGGAATTTGGCCTGAAGCGAAGTTTCCGGGGAAATTTACCGGTGTTAATTCAGGATATCCCGTTCGCTTCCAATTATTCCAAGCCTCCACATAATTAGCGAATAGGCTATTTGTGGCCCAAATTTGCTCATTAATCATTTTTAAAGACGCTTCTGTCGTACTCTCATCCAATGGATTAGCACTTGTGTAAGATGTTGCGTCACTGGAAGAAACGGTTCTACCACCAAATTTCCCTATAGAGGTAAAAGCAGCTTCAACTCCATTTTTGTAAAAATTGGCTGCTGACCCTGTGGTGAAACCCCGCACAACGGCATCAGCTAATAACAGTTGTACTTCGGCATAGGTGAAAGTGAAAATTGGAGCATCTCTGTCTCTGTATATGGCTGTCGGTCTTGAGTAGGCACCAATTGCTGCCGCATCGCCCCCGGAACCCGTGGGACCAGGAAAATCAGGATGATTTGAAATATCGAATTGGCCACCTGCAATATCATACCCGTTAGGCAAACCAATTTGAACGGCAGGGTCACTGTTTCCTACAACCACACCATTTCTATTGGCGGCTAAACCGGCAGGAGGCACCTCCGCCACGATACTTAACCTTGGATCATTGGTACTTTTCAAATAGTCAATCATTTGCTTAGACCACCTTACTTCATAGATATCATCAACAACATTCAAGGCATTGGCATTCGAGTTGGCGTACCCATTGGCTTGGTCGGAAGGCACCAACGCATCATCGTCCGGAGAGGCAAAAACTCCCCCCGTTACCGCTTTTTGCACCCAGGCTTGTGCCGCCGAAGGGTCGACCTTAACGAGGCGCATGGCCATTTTCAGCATGACGGAGTATCCATATTTTCTCCATTTCGATAAATCACCACCATACATCACATCATTTCTAATGGGGTCTCCAGCGGGATTTAGTGCATTGATTGATGCCTCCAAATCATTGAGCATGGCTATATATGCCTCAGATTGGCTATCATATTTCGGCTGGGTAATTCCCTCTTCAGCTTGAAGTCCCTCTGAATAAGGTATATCCCCATAAACGTCAGACACAAAAGACAATGTGCTCACTTTAAAAATTCCACCAACAGCATTTAAGTTGTTTAGATCTTTCCTTCTGGCGAGACTTTGCATCTGATTGAGTCTGGATGCTACGGTATATCCATTATTCCAAACGCCCTGAATATATGAGTTGGTACTACCGGAGATTACATATTTATCAGCGTTTGAATAATAATTGGCTCCGCCTGTGGACGTAGAAGCCATCGCCTGAATCCACATACTTTGGAACAAAATTGGTCCTGAATACCCCGTATGCATATCTCCATATCCATAGGATGCTACGGGCAAAATAAGATTTGGATCAAAAACCTCCGCACCGGGCCTGTTGGGATCTGTATTGAGCTCTTCAAATCTATCATCACAGGATGTGACGACAAATAAGCTGCTTAGTAGAAATAAGCTTAAATATTTTTTCATAATTAGTGCAATTTGAAATTTAAGTTAAAACCAATAGATTGAGTAGGTGGCAAGCTGGTACCCTCAATACCCAAGTAATTAATATTGGCGCCAAATGTTGTCTCAGGATCAATATTCTCTGCTTTTCTCATTAAGATTGCTAGATTTCTCCCTACCACAGAAGCAGTCAATCCTTTCAATACTGGCACAGAATTAAACCAGGTATCGGGGAATGTGTACCCAAAAGTTAGCTGACGAAGCTTGATAAAATCACCATCCACTACACTTGTTTTAGTCACATTCTGGGCAAGTGCCTGATAATAATTTTCAGCCGGAGCCGTGATTTCATTGGTGGTCACACCGCCCTCTCTTCCAACAAGCGTATTCTGATGCAATCCTCTGAAATGTGAATAGAATTCTGTTGCGGACAGTACTTTGTTTCCGAAGCTATAGTCAATCAGAAAAGAAAAGGAAATTCCCTTATAAATGAATTCGTTATTCCAACCACCATAGTGTGTGGGAAGCACCGAACCCCAATTTTTCAGTTCACCCCTTACCGGAAGACCAGCTTCATTAACAACTATATTTCCATTGGCATCGTATTCATAATCAAACGCCCTTATTTGAGGACCTGGGAGGCCGGGAACATATGCTGTAACAGCATTTCCCAACGTTGCTCTGTTTTGACCGAGATTGATCGGATTATTATCCAGATTCGTACTCAATACTTCATTTTTTACGTTGGTGAAGTTGAAGGAGGATCTCCAAGTAAACTCTGAAGTCTGAATAGGTGTTCCAGAAATCATCAGTTCCAAACCTTTGTTGTTGGTAGACCCCGTCGCCACTACTGCACTATTAAATCCAGTAGCTATACTGTAACTGGCATTCATGATCTCATTATTTGTCGTTTTCGAGAAATAAGCAACGTCAAAAGTCAACCGATTGTTAAAGAAGACCAGATCCAGACCCAATTCTATTTCATCTGTTGTAAAAGGCTTTAGGAAAAGGTTAGGCAAACCTAGCGGAGATGATCCCGCAGAGATACCGTTAAAGGAATTGGCAGAATTATAATAGAACTGCGTTTGATAAGCCGCAAACGGCTCGCCGCTCGTCACCGCATAGGAGGCTCTAACTTTTCCGAAATCCAGGGCAGGAATGTTCAAAAACTTATCAAACAGGAACGCACCGGTTACCGACGGAGAAAATATACTGTTGTTATCCAAAGGCAGAGTACTGTACATATCATACCTTCCAGTTGTCGTTAAGGTAAGAAAATCCTTATATTCAAATCCCATGGAATAAAAGGCAGATTGCACTTCCCGCTCATTAAACCCATAGGATCGATTGAATATTTCCACGTTAAAGGGAGAATACAATCCGGGAATCACAAATCTTGAACCGCTTACGCCAACTTCTTCGTATCTATTATTTCTGAATGTTCCACCAACAAGTGCATCAAGAGAGATGTCATCGTTCAAACTTACATCGGCCCCGAAGAGTGCATCAACATT
>DATHWC010000246.1:0-4509 GCA_035460985.1 Lunatimonas sp. | reverse complement strand
ACCTGAAAAACCTTTTGGGATCCCAGGGACGTTTTGTTGCCTGACCCAGATAAGTATCCCAATCTACCGTCTCCGGAGAGGCATCCAAGGGAATTGAATATTGCCAGGCTCCTATGGCATTTTGCCTGTCTATTTGTGCCTCCGCAAAGTTGATTTCACCAATTTCCCCTGCCGCCAGCAATTCCTTGGCTTTGGCATGAATGATGGAACTGACATAATGGCTCCCTACCTGAAAAACCACACCGGTCTCCTTTTGCTTTTTTATAACGCGGTGTCCCTCATGTGTTTTCTGAACCATAGGCTTTTCACAATACACATGCTTGCCCCTATCCATGGCATCCAAACAGATTTTCTCATGCCAATGGTCCGTAGTAGCATTAATTACGGCATCAATATCCGGGCGGTCCAGAATTTCCCGGTAATCCTTGGTAGTCATGATTTCTTTGCCCCATAATTCTTTCGCACGGATCAAACGCCCATCATACAGGTCACAGGCGGCCACTATTTCCACTCCATCGACCATCAACGCAGTATTGACATCGCCTATTCCCATCCCCCCCGTACCAATTACGGCAATCCGGATTCGGTCGTTGGCGGAAATACCTTCCCGTTTTACTAGATTTAGGTATTCCACATTTTTATAAATGTTTGACTCCTTGGCCATGGCAGCAGGAGTAGCAACCGCGAGGGCTGCTCCTGCACCGATTTTCTTAATAAATGTTCTTCGGTTATTTTTTGATATATCTTTCATACATTTTATGATTTTCAACTGTTTTCGGGCCAATGTGTGTGTATCCCTTCACGTCTAATAAAGTCCTGAAATTCCGCAAGCAAAGCCCCATCTTCTCTCACCTTTCGGGGAAGTACTTTCTTTTCCATGGAAAATACAAGCAATAGGCCCACGGCTTCTCCTATGCTCCATTCCACCGGAGCCAAGCGGTAGCATCCGTTGGTAATGTGAGTGGTCCCAATATTCTTACTGGCAGGAATCAGGTTTTCCATTTGAATGGGAATCAAGGCTCCCAATGGTATTTGGAAGGGGAAAGAACTGAAATCGATATAATTGTCCCCACCGGTGCTGGGGTGCAGGTCAATGTGGTAAGACCCAATCCCGACACTGTCAAAGAAGTCTTTGGGTTGATTTTCTTTACCCTTCTTTGCAACAAGTGCCCGGTTTTCCCTGCCCACATGCTCCTCCAAAACAGTAAATACCGCTTTTATTCTCCGGGATTCTCTTACATAAGGATATTTGGCCATGCCGTCTTCAGTCCCCATCACATCCGGTCTCAACCTTAAACCCGGCCAGCCCTGCCCTCCATCCATTCGGGGTGCCTGTGTCTGCATCCAATACAAAAGCGACAGGTTAAGCTGCGTGGCCTTTTCAACATGCATTTTGAATGTGGCTTCAGGAACATCAACGAGGCTGCCGAGAAAATAATCATTTTGAGGCCAGTTGACCACCGTAATGCCGCCCTTATAAAAACCCGGTGAAAAATTGGCTTCATGGATTAGCCTACGGTAATTCCAGAGGTTGAGCAAATCACCTGTACTTCCTCCCGATGGATCAAACCCCAATAATTTAGGCTCCAGGGTGGAAGGATTTGAATAATGCCAATCCAACAATTTTCCCGACCAGGGCTGCTTCATTTTGGGTTTGAAATTTTTCCAAAAATCATATTCCTTTGGTTTTGCTATGGTATGGTCTTCTCCCGGGATATAATCAATGGCAAAACAAAGTGTAAATGCCTGCTCATTCGTTGGATCTGATGTTTCAGGGGCATGCAACTCCCCTGTCTGTGTCTGCGACTCAGAACCTGTTACATATTCTGTCCCTGTCAGCGGCAACAGATCTCCCAATTCAGTGGCATCAACGAAATACCTTCCCCGAAGAAATACTACTCGCTTGCTTTCCCTATGTACCGCTTTGATTACTTTCACATAATTTCCGTCGGATTCTGAATAGTCTACTTTATAAGGAATCAATAAAATCAACTGTCGATTACTTATATACGGAGCCAGCATTTGGTGCATCACTGCTAAGGAACTCTTGGGCTCATGACCCAATCTCCTTGCCCCAGTGGAATTGCCAGGGTTGAGCAAGGGGTTGTTTCTTGCATTTTCGGTCATGGGGTAGTGCATTCTATAGTAATCCCTAACCGCATTTCTGTAATCCCTGTACATTTGGGTGGCTCCGGTGGTTTCTATCCATTGGTGCTCATCCGAAGGCACCCCTTGCTGGGTGATCTGCCCACCTATCCAGTCTGTTTCTTCGGTCATTATTACCGAAAGTCCATTTCTCAAAGCTGCCATTGCCGCAGCAAATCCACCCAAACCTCCTCCGGCCACCACCATATCTGCCTTCAATTCGTCAACCGACAGATCTGGGCTTTCCGAATATCCAAACGCAGAAAGGGAGGGGAATGCGGTAATTGCACTCCCTCCAAGTGATATTAGCCCTATAAAGTCTCTTCTTTCCAAGGTTGTTTGAGGATTTTCCCTCCTATAGCTAGGGAATGGTTCCGTTTATTAATTTTTGGTTTATTTATGCTCCAATATTTGACTATCCTTAAGAAGGATTTGTTTCAAGTCTGCGTAAGGCACTTCCTGTACCGCTATATTTTGATCTATGGCAAGACTGGCTGCAGTAGCTGCTGATTGACCCAGGACCATAAACACCGGTTCCATCCGGATTGAGCCAAAAGCCACGTGCGTGGAACTGACACAAACAGGTACCAGGAGATTTTCCTTTTCCCCTTTTTTAGGTACAATCGCCCGATAGGGAATTGGATAGGGAGCAGCAACTCTTGCTTCAAAATTTCCTTCATTTTGTACATATCCATTATGGTCCACATACCGTTGTACCATGTGGGAATCCATGCCATATGCAGCCAACCCTACCCCGTCTTCCACTTCTGGAACAAGACTTTCGCAGTCTTTTTGTGTGACCACATAATCGCTGAGCATCCGACGTGCCTCACGCACATACAACTGGGGTGTCCATCCGTTTCTTTCAGAATACTCATCTTTAGACATCCCCCACTTGGATACAACGTCACGTACTTGTTGGGGAATGCGGGGATGGTTTGCCAAGGACCACATTAATCCCTGCTGATATTCCAAATGCTGTTGTGCCATGGCCTCGCGCTCCTCGTAGGTAGCTTCCGGAAAATCATGGTTTTGGCCAACAAAGTCGGTAGAAAAACCTTTTTGATTATTGGTGTCGGTTTTTCGGTTGGGCATGGGCGTATTGATCCATGGAACCAATGGATCCCCATAGGAATACATTTCCTCCAAGGGACCTGTTGCTGCCTCGTAATTTCTAAACAGTAACTCATATTCCAATTCATTGTAGTTATTAGGTTTTTCAAAGGGTATGCGGTTATCCGGATGGTCGGTGAGGGTCATCCTAAAACAATAGGCCTGAAGTTTGTTATCCGCCGAACCGTCAAGACCCGGTCCACCTTCAATGATAAACGGCAAGAGACCGCTTGAAGGGTCACCCTTCACCACATAGGGGTCTACACCCGGAATAAAGTTGTGATGCACAGCATTTCGGGACACAGTTCCTTTCAAAGTAACATTGTAAAAATTTGCCTGTACCCCGTTGAGTGTCTCACCATATTCGCTATTGGCTTCCCTACCTGTAGCATAGGAAATTCCCGCAGCAGCCAACAAGTCCCCTTCATAGGTGGCATCCATAAACATGGAGCCGGAATAGGTTTCTCCGGATTCCATGGTAATGGACACAATACGGTTGTTTTTGGATTTGACTCCGGTTTGTCGGTTAAGGCGTTTTTCTGTAACCAGGGTAATTTTTTCCTTTGCCATCATATCGGCATATACCTTTTTGGCAGCGGTGGGTTCAAAGGTCCACATGGCCTCCTCCCCTTCCCTGGATCTCCCTTCGTTGGGGCGGTTAAAATATTCGGATCTTTCCTGCCATTTCCAGTTTGCCGGATCATCATAATATTTTTTGATATTGACATAGAACTCCTTGGATATTCCTCCAATAGCCTGTTTGTTGCCTATATCCGTGGCACCAAGCCCTCCTGTGGTTAATCCACCGACATGATTGGAAGGTTCAATAAGAATGACGGATTTTCCCAACCTAGAGCTTTGGATCGCTGCCGCCACGCCTGCGGAGGTCCCGCCGTAGATGACGATGTCGTAGGATTGGGTATAGCAATTGTTTTTAAAAGTGAAAATGAAAAAAAGAACAAGAATGGAAAATGATTTTTTCATGGATTGGATTTTAGAATTGAATTAATCTTTGCAGTTAATTTAATCTAAATCTTTTAAAAAATACTAGAAAAGCTTATTGTTTTGAAATTACAGAAATCATTTAAATATTACTTTTTAAGAATTAGTGCCTATTGTAGAAATAATTCAGCCTTACAAACAGCTAATGATTTATTACTTTTCTTAAAAAACTCCTTCCCCTCACCTTTGGTTAGAGATCTACTTTCATGCTGGGATTTCAGTACTTTTCTTAAATGCTTCTATTTAATC
>DATHWC010000245.1:0-6771 GCA_035460985.1 Lunatimonas sp. | reverse complement strand
CGGCATAATAATGCTGATAGGTTTGGTAACCAAAAACGGTATACTAATCGTGGAATTTGCCAACCAACGCAAGGCTCTAGGCATGAGTATTCGGGACTCGATTGAAGGGGCTGCATCGGCTAGGTTTAGGCCCATCCTTATGACTAGCTTGTCTACCATATTGGGGATTTTACCTATAGCCATGGCTTTGGGTGCCGGAGCGGAAAGCAGGGTACCTATGGGAGTAGCGGTTATTGGCGGGATGGTGATTGCTACCGTATTGACTTTGTTTGTCATCCCCGGTGTCTATACGTATTTAACATCCAAAAAAGGAAGATTAGCGCGAGTTTAATGAGAAAATTGTTTTTAGTGTTCGCAGTGGGTTTTTTCATATCTACGACCGCTTTTGCCCAAGAAGCAGAAGTGTTGGATTTTGAAAAGGCTGTACAAATTGGATTGGAAAAGAATTTTGACGTAAAAATTTCCATAAATAACAGCCTTTTACTAGAAAATGACAAGAGGATTGGATCAAGTTTGCTGATGCCGACCGTAGGCGTCAACAATGTCCGTACCTTCAGAAAAGAGGATACGGAGCAGCGGTTCTTTAATGATCCTGCACCAAGGACGATAGATGGAGCGGAAACGAGAACAAATAATTATAGTTTGGTTGGCATATACGGATTCCGTCCGGAGGCAGTCGTGGCCTTGCAGCGATTAGGTAAATTGAGCGAAATTGGAGAATTGGATGCGAAGGTTACAATAGAAAACACCGTTGCGGCAATTTCGACCACCTACTTTCGGCTGGTATTGGAGTTGCAGCGGTATAACGTGTTGCAGACCACTTTGAAGCTCTCCGACGAACGGATGGAAATTGCCAAAGCGCAGTATGAATTTGGAAGAGCTTCAAAAAGGGACTTTTTGGCAGCACAGGTGGATTACAACGCTGATCTAACTGCCTTGGTTACCCAAGAGCAAGTTATTCAAAATTCACGTGTTGACCTCAATCAATTGTTGGCAGTTGATCCAGCAAAGGAATACACGGTAAAGGATACCATTGTAATTCGGGAGAACTTGGACCTCAGTGACCTGTTGGAAAATGCCTATGAAAATAACAAGCAGTTTCTTATTAGCCAACGGATGCAAAATGTTGCCTACCTTCAGTTGCGTGAAATCCAAGCTGAAAGATTGCCATTTGTAACGCTCAATGGTTCTTATAACAACAACACGCTGAATTCCGATGCGGGATTTCTTATTCAAAACAAGGTAGATGGTTTGACATTAGGAGCTACCGTTGGAATAAATTTATTCAGTGGGTTTTCGATAAACAGGAGAGTTCAGGGAGCAAAGATACAGATGCACAACCAACAGCACGTATTGGATCAATTTGAAATTCAAATGCAATCAGATCTACAACGCACGTACAACACTTATCTTAATAGTAAACGATTGCTTCAGATCGAACAAAAGAATTATGAAGTAGCCATAGAAAACGCAGATATTGCCTTGGATAGGTTTCGGCTTGGAATTGCGAATTACCTAGAATTTAGAGATGCCCAAGTAAACCGATTGGCGGCAGAAAGCAGATTGATTGAATCCTTGTACAACATAAAGGAAACTGAAATCGAATTGATGAGACTCTCTGGAAGAATTTATTTCCAGAATCCTTACGAAAAAATATACTGATATTTTTAATTATTTAAGGGTTTAATTCAGCTTTAACCGGATTTATTCCGCAAAATTTGGTTTAATGTAATTAAACCACTAATATTGGAGAAATCAATTCCTGAATTTCAGGGTTTATTGCATGAAAAAGAAACCATGGCATATTTTCGTTCTTGGAATTCTACTTTTTTCTCTACCTTCCTGCGATCAATCATCAGATCAGAAAGAGATAAATTTTTGGGAAAACCCAGTGGACATTGATCTGGATGTTATCAAAGAGCGGGGATTTTTACGGGTCGTTGTGGACAATTCCTCCACTAGCTATTATATATACCGTGGGAGAGCTATGGGCTATGAGTTCGAGCTCCTAAGGAACCTGGCAACCAGACTTGGAGTATCGCTTCGTATCATTGTGAGTAATAGTATTGAGGAGTCGTTCCGCTTATTAAACGAAGGAAAGGCGGATATAATTGCCATCAATTTTGAGGTGTCTGAAGAACGAAAGAAGTATGCTGAATTCACCTCTTCAATTACGGATATCAGTACCGTACTTGTGCAGCGGAAGCAAAATGAAATGATTCAGTCCGTAGCGTCCCTTGCCCACAAGCCAATTCACATAAAGAAAGCAACCATCTACAAGGACAAATTAAATGTCTTGAATGATTCATTGGGCCTTCAAATGGAGGTTCTTGAAGTCGACGAGAATCTGGAATCACTAATTCTCAAAGTAGTGAATGGGGATATAGCTTATACTGTGGTAGATAATGATATAGCACAAGTCAACGCAACCTATTACGACAATATAGATATAAGCCTAGCAATCAGCCCCCCGACTCATGTGGGATGGGCCGTAAGAAAAAACGCCCCCTTACTTTTAAGTAAGTTAGACGAATGGATTGAACGTATTCATCGGACCGGATATAGCGCCATTCTTTACGACAAGTATTTCATCAACAAAAAAAACAGCTATTTCCGAAATAATTCCGCATTTTCTTCTGTCTCGGGTGGCAGGATTTCGGCTTTTGACGACATTATCAAAGAAGGCGCAGATCAGCTTGGCTGGGATTGGAGGCTTTTGGCATCTTTGGTATATAAGGAAAGCCGATTTGATACTTCCGCAATCTCGTATGCAGGTGCAGTTGGGCTACTGCAGCTAATGCCCGTTACCTTGAGCAGGTTTGGTGTCAAAGATCCCAACAATCCCATCGAAAGTCTACGAGGAGGGGTGAATTATCTGAAATATCTTGATAGGTTCTGGCTGGAGCGTATTCCGGACAACACGGAGCGGATCAAGTTTATTCTTGCGTCCTACAATGTAGGGCACGGACATGTTCAGGATTCATGGAGGTTGTCTATTAAATATGGTAAGGATTCCCGAATGTGGGAAAATGTGGCTTTTTATCTAGAGCAGAAATCGAAACCGGAAGTATATAGGGATCCACTGGTAAAAAGCGGCTATGCCAAGGGACACTTGGCTGTTCAATATGTTATCGACATCCTCAATCTTTACGAATCCTACAAGGTTCTCGTTGATCCTTGATTACTTCATTTTTGGGTTTTTGAGGCAATTATTTCTGTCATTATTTTTGCCGAAAGTAAGCATAGCGGAATGCCTCCTCCCGGGTGTACACTCCCCCCACAAAAATAAAGGTTACTGATTTCCGAGGAAAAGTTGGCATGCCGAAGAAAAGCAGCGTATCGGTTGTTAGAACTATTACCGTACAAGGCTCCCATTGCACTGGAAGTCTTTGATTCGATGGTTCGCGGATCCAGTACCTCCTCTACTTCGATAAGCGGTTCTATATCCGTATGTAGGGTGAGGTTTATTTTTTTGATAATATTTTGCCTAGCAGTCTTAATCAATTCATTCCAATCTTGGCCTTGGTTATTTGGGGTATTGATCATCGTAAACCAATTCATGCAGCCTTTTGGAGCATCCTCTTCTTTGTAAACTGAAGTAATGTTTATATAAACTGTTGGATCAGAAAAAATTTTTCCCTGCTTAAAAATATGGTCAAATTCACTTTTATAATCCTCACTAAATAGGATATTATGCAAGTCAAGCTCTGGGAACACCTTTTTGATACCCCAATAAAATATCAACGCTGAACTTGATTTGGGTTGGTTGAGCAAAAACTTTGGTTGCTTCTGGTCTTTAAGAATCGTTCTGTACGCATTGACCATATCCATATTGTTTACCACAAGATCTGCATAGTGGTCTCTTCCTCCGGATTGTATGCCTAAGGCCTTTTTTTTCTTTATAATTATTTTCTCGACCTTTGAGTTAAAGTGAAATTTTATACCCAGTTCTTGTGCAAGCTTATAGAGGCTGTTGGTAATGTCATACATGCCTTTTTTTGGAAAAAAAGCACCGATTTTAAATTCTAGATGCGGGATAATATTTAAGGTTGCCGCTGTCTGATAGGGGTCGGAGCCATTGTAGGTGGCGTATCTGTTAAAAAGCTGCACCAACTTCGGATGCTGAAACTGTTTTTTGTTGGCCCCGTTCATGGTGTCAAATATTCCCAGTTTGCCCATTTTCAGGTAGGATTTGAGCGCATGGGGCGATATCCAGGTTTTCCACCTATGCAGGGATTGATGCATAAACAGGGGGGATAGATGGTCGTAGATATAGGCGGATTTTCGGAGAGCCTGTCGGACATGATCCGCAGGTTCCCCGAGTTTGGTCTCTACTTCCTCCGCAAAAGCATTTATATCCGCATACGCTTTGAGGTGCTTTCCATCCTCCCAAAAATAATTACAAACAACCGGAAGTTTGAGGTATTCGAAATGCATCCCAGGATTTTTGCCCGCTAATTTGAATAATTCTTCCACCTGCTCCGGAAGGGTAAACAATGAAGGGCCAAAATCAAACCTGTAATCATTGATCTTAAATTCGGTCAATTTCCCTCCAGGTGAAGCGTTACTTTCATACACGTCTACCTCGAATCCTTTTACTTTCAGCCTGATAGCAGCCGCCAGTCCGGCGATCCCCGAACCTATTATAATGGCACTTTTATACATGAGAGATTAACTGTTAATGTCGTTTACTGTTTGGAATTTAGTGTCAAAATCATGTTGAACCCATATGAATTGACCGGATTCTATGAAAAATATAAGTACAAATTCAGTCTTTTCAACCATTTTTTCATCAGAATTCGGCCATCAGTCATTCTTCAATATACGATTGATAATAAGTTAGGAATAGCTGCCCGAATTTAGACCCTATTCATATAAATAGCGGAAGGTATAAATTCTACTTCATCCTTTAATTTTATAAGATCGATAGGGTTAGATAAAAATAGGCCTTTTGGTATGCTAACTTTCGAATTTTACAGAAATTTTTCAAATTTTTTATTGTGAGAATTTTTAGAAAATATTAGGTTTTTCATGAACTAATAGTTTATTATATTAATGAAATGTGTCAAAATAACATTGTATTCGAATTTATAAAGTATAAAAAACGTATTTCAAAATATAAAAAATGTATTTTATATTGATTAATTAACTTTTTTTTCTATTTTTGACCATGATAAAACATTCTTTATGATTATGACAAAAAACTATTTAATCAGTATGCAGAAGGGATTTCTTGCACTGATATCCGCCGCACTGCTTTTTTCATGCAGCCAAATTGAACCATTTGAAATGGAAGGGAATGATCGAGTTTTGTTTTCCGTAGCTAGTTCGGGAACTGAGGGCGGTGATTGTGACGAAGATTGTATAACAGAGGATGAAAATTCTTGGTTCGTAAAATCCTTTGAGCACGTTTATGATGAGACGGCTCCTGCAAAAAAGCTAAAGGTTGATGTATACAATACGCCAACTCAGTTGATATATAAAATTAATACTGAAAACACAACTATCAAATTTTTAAGTATAGGTGGTGTACTTGTAATTAATGATGTAGAGACATCAACTTATACACACGTTGTGAATTTAGGTGTATTTGGGGACGATTGGGATGCTTGTGATACTGAGATGTTAACAATCTTGGGATATAGAAACAATATGTCTGGAGGTGGAGCAGGTAATCTTGGCACATTAAACACCAGCTACGATTTGATTGGCGTTTGCCAGGATTGTGATGAATCATTTGATTACACAATGAATGAGGATGGATCCTACACTTTCAACTACATCCCAAGTGAAGACATGAACGATGCTGAACTTGTTTTCACATTTGCACAAGGAGTTGTAGTTGCGGGTTTGAACGATTGGGAAACAAAGGGTAGCACTAAAGAAATGTCAATGAATCTAGTCGCTTGTGAAACGTATTCTTGGACAGTTACTCTTGATACGGATTGTGGAGGTGTGGGACAGCCAAAAGCAAATCTCTGGACAGACTTTAAAGTAAATGATGAAAGTCTAAAAGGTGATCTGGAAAATATCACAAAAACTTGTAATTAATTATCCAAGAAAAGAAACAAGATTTTCTATTGAAGACTACCCAAACTTGGGTAGTCTTTATTATTTCGATTGTCCTACGTTTTTTTCGATCAGTTTGGAGATGACCTGTTTTAAAGGGGTGAAGGAAAAAAAATTCTATTAAATGTAGATAGATTCGACAACGCTACTAGCTATAGACTACTTATTCAAGAGAAAAATTATATATCATTTATTTACCATTGGTTTGAAACCCCTAGCTATTATGGGTGAATATCCAGGCTATCGGGAGAGGCACTTCAAGAATTATTATGAATAAAAGCCTTAAATTTTTTCAAGGCTTTCATTCATAAATCCTAAATCAGCAATCTTACATCTGCTCAAAAATCCTCCTAAAACTACATTCTTTACTTAACCTGCCATGAAGCTCCGAAATAGCTACCCTTTCCTGTTCGGTGGTGTCTCTGTGCCTGATGGTAACCGTATTGTCCTCCAACGTCTGATGGTCAACAGCGATGCAGAACGGGGTTCCAATCAGATCTTGGCGGGTGTATCGTTTACCGATTGAGGCGGCATCTTCATAGATAATATTGAAGTCATATTTTAAATCCTCTACGATTTCCTTGGCTTTTTCCGGTAATCCGTCCTTTTTGGTAAGGGGTAGGATGGCCGCCTTTACAGGAGCAACTGCCGGGTGGAACTTGAGGTAGGTGCGCTGCTTTCCGTCCACCGTTTGCTCTACAT
>DATHWC010000244.1:0-12703 GCA_035460985.1 Lunatimonas sp. | reverse complement strand
TCGTTCGAAATGGGAATGCTATTGGCTTCGGGTGCCTGACCTGTTCGCACACTGATATACCCTCCGGAAATAATTATTTTATCCAATGCGGAACGATCCACTTTCAAGTCTTTCTTTACCGGAAAAGCCTCAGCGCGAAAGGGCTCAATATAAATGGTGTCTCCATCATTAAAGGAGCGCATATGAAGTGTACAGGTTGACGTATTGGACAAGGGCCCGTGGGCTCGGCCATTTATTACCACCCCGCATTGTCCACAGATTCCTTCCCTGCAATCGTGGTCATAGGCCACAGGTTCCTGATCATTTACGATAAGTGATTCATTGAGGGTATCTAACATCTCCAGAAATGACATATCGGGTGAAATATCTGATATCGGATAGTCCACCAGTTTACCTTTTGCCTTGGGAGAGGGTTGCCTCCAGATTTTCAGAAGAAAATTCATCATTTATAACTCCTTTCGGTTGGTTTCACATAGTCAAATTGCAGGGGTTCACGGATTAGTTGAGACCCTTCTTTCCCGTACTTCCAGCACGAAATAAATGCAAATTCGGAATCATTTCGCTCCGCTTCACCCTCAGGTGTCTGGAACTCTTCCCTAAAATGTGCCCCGCAGGATTCATGACGGGTTAGGGCATCTTCACACATTTGTCGGGCAATTTCCAAGTAGTCCGCCACCCGGCATGCCTTTTCCAGCTCATCGTTCATTTGATGTGACGAACCGGGAATGCGAACATCCTGATAGAAAGCATTTTTAAGATCATCAATTTTTTGGATTGCCTCTGCCAATCCCGATTCCGTCCGGCTGAGTCCGCAGAAATCGTATAAAATTTTTCCAAGGGAGCGGTGGAAATCATCCACTGTTCTGGATCCTTTTATGGATGTCAGTCGGTTGACTTCGCTCCTAATATCTTTTTCCGCCAGTTCAAATGAGGTCTGGTCAGTGGACAGCTTCTTTTCATCCTTTCCTAATCCCGCCAAATAATGGGGAAGGGTATAGGGTACGATGTAATACCCGTCCACACAGGCCTGTAGGAGTGAATTAGCTCCCAATCTGTTTGCACCGTGATCTGCAAAATTGGCTTCTCCAATTGCAAAAAGGCCGGGGATTGTGGTGCTCAATTCATAGTCAACCCACAGTCCACCCATGGAAAAATGGGCGGCAGGGGAAATGAGCATAGGCTGCTCGTAGGCATTAACACCGGTAATCTTTTGATACATGTCAAATAGATTCCCGTATTTCTTTTTCACCCCTGCTTTGCCTTGGCTTAATATGGCATCTTTGAAATCCAAATAGACTGCGTTTTTCATAGCTCCTACCCCAAAGCCAGCATCAATTCGCTCTTTTGCCGCCCGGGAGGAAATGTCCCGGGGAGCCAAATTTCCATAAGAAGGATATCTGCGTTCCAAGTAATAATCCCTGTCCTCTTCGGGAATATCTGCTGGAGATCTGTTTTCTCCCAGTTTGGCAGGCACCCATATACGCCCATCATTACGGAGCGATTCCGACATGAGGGTCAATTTGGATTGATGGGTTCCAGATTGGGGTAGACAGGTAGGATGTATCTGCGTCCAACTTGGACAAGCCGTAAGCGCTCCTTTCTTGTGCGCCCGCCAAATGGCCGAACCATTGCATCCCATAGCCAAGGTGGACAAATAAAAGATCTTCCCAAATCCTCCAGTAGCCAGAACAACGGCATGGGCGGAATGCCTAGATATTTCTCCTGTATCTAGATTCCTCACAATGATACCCTGGGCCTTTCCATTCGCTACTACCAGATCTAACATCTCGTGCCGTGTATAACTGGTTACTTTCCCCAAATGAACCTGACGCATAAGAGCCTGGTAAGCTCCCAAAAGCAGTTGCTGACCTGTCTGCCCTCTTGCGTAAAAAGTACGGCTCACTTGAACCCCCCCAAAGGATCGGTTGTTCAGATATCCGCTATATTCACGGGCAAAGGGAACCCCTTGTGCTACTGCCTGATCTATAAGATGCCCGGAGCATTCTGCCAATCGATAGACGTTTGCTTCCCTAGAACGAAAATCTCCTCCTTTAATAGTATCATAAAACATTCGGTAAACACTGTCACCGTCATTCTGGTAATTTTTTGCGGCATTTACCCCTCCCTGAGCAGCTACTGAATGAGCCCTACGGGGAGAATCCTGAAAACAAAAGGTGCTGACTTCAAAGCCCATCTCAGCCAAGGACGCCGCTGCCGACGAACCTGCCAATCCTGTTCCAACTACAATTACTTTATATTTGGATCGGTTTGTGGGACTGACCAGTCTTGCATGTTGTTTAAAAGTCGACCACTTTTCCTCCAACGGACCCTCCGGAATTTTAGATTGTAAGTGGATCGAAGATGCTTCCATAGACATTAGAACTTAAGTGTTACTAGGTATTCGTATAAATCATAAAATAGTTTTGCCTGCCTATCCGGGCCATTCTGTCTCTATGCCTTGATTCCGGATAAACGCCTGAAATCTGGTAAGATTCCCCCTATTTTCGCGAACTTCTTTCGGAGATAATTTATTTTCAAGGCAGTAGGAAACGAGCAATCCTACAGCTTCACCGATGCTCCATTCTACCGGATGAAGACGGTAACATCCATTTGTAATGTGGGTGGTCCCAATATTTTTGTTGGCTGGGATAAGGTTTTCAGTGTCTTGCGGGATCAAAGCACCCAAGGGTATCTGAAAAGGTAGAGAACCAAAATCAATATAGTTATCTCCCTCGCTACTTGGATGGAGGTCAATGTGATAATACCCGATGCCCACACTGTCATAAAACTCCGCCGCCTTGACCGGACCGCTTTCCTGCATGACCATTTTACGGTTTTCGGCACCCACATGCTCTTCCAAAACCGTGAATAGTGCTTTTATACGCCGGGCCTCCCTAACATAAGGATATTTTGCCAGACCATCCTCTGTCCCCATAATATCCTTTCGCAGCCTCACTCCCGGCCATCCTTTGCCTCCGTCTGGGCGAGGGGCTTCATTTTGAAGCCAATACAGCAGGGAGAGACTCAGTTGTTTGGCCCGGTTGACGTGGTGTAAAAAGGTTTTTTCGTCCACATCGACAATATTCCCGAGCATGTAGTCATTTTGTGGCCAGTTTACGATCGTTATATCACCTTTATGAAACCCTGGCTGGAAATTGCCTTTGTTAATGATCCTTCGGTAGTTCCAAAGATTGAGCGAGTCACCGGTTGGCACCCCTTCAGGATGAAAGCCCAATGCTTTTGGCTCAAGATTTCTCGGATTGGAATACATGAGGTCCAATATTTTTCCGGACCAAGCCGGTGTCAAAGGAGGTACGTGATTTTTCCAAAATTCATAGTCAAGTGGTTTCTCAATCACATGATTTTCACCGGGCACGTAATCTATGGCAAAACACATGGTAAATGCCTGGTTATTGGTAGGATTCGCCTTATCCGGTGCATGGAGTTCTCCAGTCTCTTCCTTTGATTCTGTACCGGTAACATAGGCCGTGCCTGTCAACGGCAACAAATCGCCAAGTTCAGTGGCATCTACAAAATAGGGGGCCTCAAGCTGCCATTCATCACCCGACCCCAAACTTCTGGAAATCAAATTTCCAACCTTTTTCCCTGATACCTGAGCTCTATGAATTTTATGTTCCAACAACACTACGAGTTGACTGTTACTTTGGTAGGGAGCCAGCATTTCCTCTAATACAGCCACGGCTACCCGGGGTTCATGGCAAAGCCTGGAAACCGATCCGTCACCTGGATTTAGGTTTTCCCTTGCCTTGGCTTCGGCAGTTAAGGGATAATTTCTTTTGTAATAATCCCGGACTCCGGTCCGAAATTCACGGTAAGATGGCGGTGCCCCGTGGGTTTCTATCCATTGATGTTCATCCGGTGGCACTCCCTGCTGAGTAATTTGTCCGCCTATCCAGTCGGTTTCCTCCGTGAGGATGACTGAAAGTCCGTTTTTTAGGGCCGCAAGAGCTGCCGCACAGCCTCCCAGACCTCCACCTGCGACGATTACGTCAGCATTTAGGGTATAGGCATGCTGTCTCACTTCACTCTTTTTGGATTTAATTTGGGTACTTCCCTCAGCAGACGACATTCCCAACCATGAACTGGCTGTAAAGGCTCCGCCGCTTAAGGCTAATTGGTTAATAAAGTTTCTTCTTTTCATTAGTTTATATTTTTTTTTCGACGGTCTCATGGAATCTCGCCACGATAATGATCCCTGTGTTTGACGTTTTCGTCATGCTCGATTTCATCTATTTTATTTTTCAAACATCAGGTTATATGTTTTTGAGAAATGTTGGCTAACCGCAGAGTTTGCAGTCAGTTCCCAGTAGCTTTTGTCCTGCAATACCAGCACTTGGGTAGCAACAATCCAGCTTTGTGTCCACCCGGAAAGGGTGCCCCATGCTCCCCAGCCCACGTCCGCATTACTCGCCCAAAACTCCCATCGTCCATAATCAAAGGCACGAAACCAAGCACCATCCAAATCTTCAAATCGGTCACTTTTTACCTGAATGCGGGTTAGAAAATCTGATAACTTAATCAGTGCTTCCTCATATTTGGGATTACCTGTCGCATGGGCTGCTTCGTTCAGGCTAAAGAAGGCAAAGTTGCTCGTGTACAACATATCTGCTATGGGGTCTCCATTTTCAAATATTAACGGAGCTTCGTGCAGTCCATATTCGGCATTAGACTTGGTACGGCCGTAGCGGCCTTTCCCTTCACCGCCAAGTTCTTCCCGGATGGCACCATTATCCATTTGGTTTTCCAGCAGTTTACTGACAATTCGATCAAGCCATTCCCTGTGCTCCGGAGTATCCTCGATTCTTACTAGCCACGCTAATGGAAGAATCATTCTCGCTCTTTCTTGTTGGATGCCATTAGTCCATAGCCACTCTTCAGGATATCCATCCATGGTGATCTTGATGGCAGATTTTGCCTTTGTCAGTAATGGTTCATGGCCTGTTTTATCATAAAGCCATAAGTACAATGCCCACATCCATGATTCGAAATGCGGGGCGGGATTGACTTCTTCCCTATTCCAATAATACTTCCAGCCGTTGCGCTGAACGTCCCGCTGTTCGAGTCGGTTTTTCCTAAATCCCAAGGTACCTGTAGTGCGGAAATTCGCCAAAATGGCTTCCACCATTTCCTGATCCCACTGATCCGAATCCATGTGGGCGGAAGCCCCAAGAATCCCCAAGATGGCTCTGGCATTATCATCGCCATAGTACACTCCAGGGTGGGTATGCGACCAGCCTATCAGTCCGTAAGCTGCAGAGTCGGGAGTACTTCTCGGACCTGAGCGCAAATTAGACCGAAAAATATAGTCAATAAGATTTTTTGCGGGAGTAGTATATGATTGGTCTTCCAACAGTTTGGCAGCCGCTGCTAATGCATAGGCGGCTTCCCCTTGTACATCGGCCCGGATCCAATAACGGTACTGCTGAGAACCATCGTAATAAATGTATGATGAATGGCCTTCAAGTAATCCAAGTGTTCCGTCCCCATTGGGGGCGTCGTTACCAATAGGAGGTCCAACTGGATTAGTCCCGTCACTTTGATACCTTAGCCAAGTATCTTCCCAGGAGGGGTGGATAAAAAACCTTCCTTTATAAAACCAGTCTACTCCTTTTCGGACACTGGTTTTCTTATCCTCATATGTTAGTTCGGTCTGTTCATCAAAGCTTGGCTCCAAATAACGGGGCCAATGCTCAAAAGTAAATTCCTTCTTGCCCGCGATTTTTTGGATGATATAGCTCCAGAGGGTCTTCCAGTGATCTTCGGGACCATATCTGCCAGAAGCAAAATTCGAAAGTTTGGTAAACGCATACAGGTGATCCCCTTGGTTCACCAACAAAGGATATTGACTGACGCCTTCCAATCCATAAGGCGCATGGTCTAATCCCGCGACTTTGGCCAAGACTATCAGCGGATCCCTGGCATCCGAAGGTATGATGTGACAATCGTTGATACCCATAATTTTCATGGGTGGAAGATCGGCCCCAAACACACCGGAGGTCACCACTCCTCTTTCCAACCTAGTTTGTAATACCTTCTTTTCCAATGAGATTTCGGGCACCCTCAGAGGGAATTCTAAATATAGCTTTATTTTTTTTTCGGTTGCTACTTCGAAAAAGACCTCTGGCAAATCCACCTGCTGCTTTGGATACCCAGGTGCCAATACCAACAACGAAGCTTCATCCGGCAGTTCATGTATCGAGTTTGCGGGATCTGATATGTGTTGAAGGGCAAACCCCTCAGAAATCAACCAGTCTGAGAGCTCCCCGTCATCGTCTCCTGAAATATACAATACTTGGCGCTGAGGTGTCTCACAGCCAATAATAATAGCTAAAAGTACTCCGGTTAGAAGAGTTGGGAGAAAACAAAATGTCTGCTTTACGATATGCATGTCATGCGCTTGTTTTGAAAGGTGAGAAAATAGCATAAATTGAGGCTTATGCCTCCGCAAGTTTAATAGTCTTTTTTTAATCCGCAACCCAAAAGTTCAAATAAACTGGTTGAGAACCTCATTTCAAAATATAGTAAATTACACTAAAATTTCAAGGTGCACTTTTTGTTGTTTGATCGTGATATTTCTTTATTTTAAAATTTATTTCCTTACTATTTATATGTATATTTGATCCACATACTGTATTCCTTGCCCGAATCTACCCAATTCTACAAAATCTGCAAATTCAGTAAATCCCATGATTCAAATGCCTGTTTGTCTTTTGTGTGTCATTGCATACCTAATTTCAGCATTCTCATATCCAACTTTTCCAAATGAAAATAAATCCAGCTCTCTTTACCAAATTACAGTTGATCAATGGACAATCGTAAATAAAGGTAAGGGGGGAGACAGTAGCTTCGAGATGCTTAACAGAATTCAAGAAGACATCATCCAAGAAAATCCTGATCTGGTTTTTCTTTCGATTGGAATGAATGACATGATCAACCTTGAAAAATTTATCGATTACCACACCTTTGAGAAAAATTATCAAAAAATCATAGATAAACTGCGTAGTCAAAATTTTGAAATCGTTTTGCTGAATTTAACGCCCGTTGATACGGTAGCGTTGAAGGTATGGTACAAGGAATCACTATTTCATGAAAAACCTCAGGATAAAATCAAAAAAGCAAACGAGGTAATTAATCATTTGGCAAAACGCAACGGGATTCCGCTTATTGATCTTTATAATGCATTTGTAACCGAAAACGGTAAGGAAGAGAATGCGGGTAAGTTGATCATGAATAAGCGAAACTCAGGATCAGACGATGGCGTCCACCTTACTCAGTCAGGATATCAACTAATAGCCAAGGAATTATTTAATTACCTTACCGTGGAAAAAAGCATCTCCGGCACCAAAAAAATAATCTGCTTTGGAGACAACTTAACCTATGGATCGCATATGAGGGGGGCAGGCACTAGTACGGGACATACATACCCGGGTTTTCTTGCTCAGCTAGTCAAATGGGAAAAACTGATCCCCTACTTTTCCGTCCCCTTTGATTTTCTCGACGAATTTGGCAAATATCCGTCACCACTCGTAAAGGAAGATGGATCCTCGATCACCTCGATAGAGGAATGGGAAATACAGCGTGAGAATATACGGGAAAAATGGCACGGTTTATTGGGAGAATGGCCGGAACCAATTACAAATCCTTCCTTTGAAATCTTGGAGGAATCCTTGCTTGAAACGCATCTGCAGCAAAAGATACGTTTTGAATGGGTTCCCGGTCAATTTACAGAGGGCTATCTGTTGGTACCTCATCAGGGCAAAGATCTCGCCGCTGTGGTCACAGTATTTTATGAGCCGGAAACCGGTATTGGGAAAGGTACACCAAACCGGGACTTCGCTTTACAACTGGTAAAAAGAGGATTTGTTACTTTGTCACTGGGAACTACTGAATCCACCGAAAATCAAACTTACTCCATATACTATCCAGAGATCGATTCGGCTACCGTGCAGCCCCTCTCCATGCTCGCCTATGCGGCAAATACGGCATGGGAGCTTTTATCCAACCATCCGCAAGTGGATTCCTCCCGTATAGGCATTACGGGACACTCTTACGGAGGGAAATGGGCCATGTTTGCTTCCTGCCTGACAGACAAGTTTGCTGCGGCAGCATGGTCAGACCCCGGGATTGTATTTGAGTCAAACAAACCTGCTGTTAATTACTGGGAACCCTGGTACTTGGGGTACCATCCCAGACCTTGGAGAACCCGTGGCATGCCAACATCCGATAATCCTATGAGGGGATTATACCCCCAACTATTAGAAAAAAATTTGGACTTGCATGAATTGCATGTGTTGATGGCTCCTAGGCCATTTTTTGTCTCGGGCGGATCGGAAGACCCACGGGAAAGATGGATTCCGCTTAACCATAGCATTGCCGTAAATAGGCTGTATGGTCTGGATCACCGGGTCGGTATGAGTAATCGCCCCAATCATGCCCCCAATGATGAATCCAACGAAATTATGTATACGTTTTTTGAATATTTTTTACAGCCCTAGCGAAATCAGTGCCTTGTAGTGGATGGTTTAGAACTCAACAAGCATTTCCTGTGGAGCGACATATTTTCACTAAACATTAATATCGGAATCACCATTATACTGGGCCCTACTAGTTCGGTATTTATTCAAAACTGATTTTAAGCAAAAACTTATTCAATTACCTCTCCTATGTGACTTAAATTACTTTTTACTAGAGGTAAAGGCAGTAACTTTGTATTGTAAAAAAACAAGAACAGCTATGTTTAACTTCTTTAGAACCAAAGAGAAAAAATACCAAGATTTATCTTCCGCTGACTTTGAAACAGGAATGAAAGCACCCGATGCTGTGCTTATTGATGTTCGCACTGCCGGGGAGTTTGCCGGAAAAAAGATAAAAGGAGCTCGGAATCTGGACCTTACCTCTCCTTCTTTTGAGCAACAAGTCAGAAATTTACCCAAAGATAAAGCCTATTATTTGTATTGCCGAAGTGGAAATCGCAGTGGCCAGGCATGCGACATTATGGCCAGTATGGGCTTCAGCCGTCTATATAATCTGGAGGGAGGAATCGTAACCTGGCCCTATTAGTTTTACAAGAACAATAGAAACACAACTACTAACAATTCAATAACACAATATAACCCCCTTTACACATGATAATAGAACAAATTTATACCGGTTGTCTGGCGCAAGGCGCCTATTATATCGAATCCGCAGGTGAGGCTGCGATTATTGATCCATTACGGGAGGTTCAGCCATATATAGAGAAAGCCAAAGCAAACGGCGCCACAATTAAATATATATTTGAAACACATTTCCATGCGGATTTTGTGTCGGGCCATCAGGATTTGGCAGAAAAAACAGGTGCGACTATCGTATTTGGACCCACCTCCATGAAGATGGGATTTGAAGCTAAGGTCGCAGAAGACGGAGAGGTTTTTGAGTTAGGGGATGCCAAAATTAAGCTTATTCACACACCCGGGCATACTATGGAAAGTTCCGTGTATTTACTAATCAACGAAGATGGGAAGGAAGAAGCTATTTTTACAGGAGACACCTTATTCATTGGAGATGTGGGAAGACCTGATCTGGCCCAAAAAGTAATTGCTGAATTAACTCAGGATATGCTTGCAGGACACCTCTATGACTCACTGCATAATAAAATAATACCCATGTCGGATGACTTGATCGTGTATCCCGCACATGGTGCAGGTAGTGCCTGTGGCAAAAACATGAGCAAAGAAACCTCCGATACACTCGGAAACCAGAAGAAAACCAACTATGCGCTCCAGAAAATGACCAAGGAGCAGTTTATTAAAGAAGTGACGACTGGTTTGACCCCGCCACCTGCCTACTTCCCTCAGAATGTAATGATGAATATCGAAGGATATGATAGCATAGACAGTGTCTTAGACAGGGGAATGCAGGCCTTGAGCCCTATGGAGTTTGAGGTGATTGCAAATGAAACTGGTGCATTGGTTTTGGATACCAGAGCCCCAGAAGTATTTGCCAAAGGGTTTATTCCCAACTCAATAAATATTGGTATTGACGGAAGCTTTGCTGTATGGGTAGGAACGCTTATTCCGGACGTGAAGCAGGAAATCATTATAGTGGCAGAGGAAGGCAAAGAAGAGGAGGTAGTCACCCGACTAGCCCGGGTAGGGTACGACCACACCATTGGGTTTCTTAAGGGTGGCTTTGAAGCTTGGAAAGCCGAAGGCAGGGAGTGTGATGAAATATCCCAGATCTCTGCGGATCAATTGGCTGAGATGTTAACCAAAAACCCATCTCTGCCGGTTTTGGATGTGCGGAAAAACAGTGAATATCAAAGTGAACATGTTTTAGGTGTGAAAAACCTTCCATTGGATTATATCAATAATCACATGGCAGAAATAAATAAAGATGAAACTTATTATGTACACTGTGCCGGAGGATATCGGTCGATGATATTTAACTCCGTGCTGAAAGCTAGGGGATACGATAACCTTGTGGATATATCAGGAGGATTCGACGCCATAAAGGCAACTGGAAAAGTACAGGTCAGCGATTATGTTTGTCCGAGTACTTTACTGTAGAAATTAGGTTTAGGTTAGGTTGATGTAGTTTTGTATAAAATGGTGGGGAGGTTCCCTGCCATTTTTCATATGTGCGAACCACATGTGATAAAAGTCACCGAGGAAAGACATTATGTCAAATAGTTTTCTAATTCGTATTTTCTTTGGGGTAATCCTTTTTCTTGGGTTGTCACAAAAAGCGTTCACGCAGGGACATGCCACTAATAGTGATAGTTTGGTAGTTGATTCCAAGGGTAGTTTGGGGGATAAAATAAAAACTGGAAAGGTGGAATTTCATCTAAGAAGTTTTTTTATGGGAACCCAAAACAAAGGAATATTAACCGATTATCATACTAATGCCCTAGGGGCGGGTATTGGGTATTATTCTCCCTCATTCAAAGGGTTCCAGTTTGGCTTTAGCGGTTTCTTTGTATTTCAACTATATGCGCATAATCTGGATATTGTGGATCCAAGCACAGGGAATGCTAACCGGTATGAGGTTCTTCTCTATGACATGAACGACGTAGAAAATACTAAAGACTTGGATCGGTTGGAGGACTTATACCTTTCCTATCAGCTAAATAAATTTAAAGCTGTTTTCGGGAGACAAAAAATCAATACCCCCTTGCTCAACGAACAGGATAACCGGATGAGGCCAAATATTTTCAACGGGTTAACGTTGGGCTATGAAACAGATTCCTGGAAGTGGATGGCTGCCTGGTATGATCATGTAACCATGAGAGGTACGGTGAATTGGTATTCGGTAGAGAATTCATTTGGCGTATATCCCTTCGGAAGGAACGTATTTGGGACCAGTTCCGGTTACAAGGGGAATGTCTCAAGTAAGGGTATAGGAGTACTGGGAGCTACCTACCAAAAAAACAATTCGCCAAAAATACAGGTTTGGAACTATCTGGCTGAAAACGTTTTTCTCATAAACTTCATTCAAGCTGACACGCAGATGGATTTGGGCGGAATGGACCTTCTCCTTGGAGCACAGGGATTTCACCAGTCAGCGATCAACAATGGGGGCAATAGAGATCCTGAATTGACCTATATGATGCGTGGAGAAAAATCCGCCGGTTTTGGGGCTAAAGTCGGGCTTAAGCAGAGAGGCAACACGTTTTCGATAAACTATCTCGGAATATCAGATCAAGGACGGTTTTTATTCCCCAGAGAATGGGGAAGGGAGACTTTCTTTGCCAGTCTTTCCAGAGAACGCTTTGAAGGAAATGGGGGGCTGACTGCGTTAACGGCAAAATACGAGTTCAGCCTCGCAAAACACCCCAATGTCAACGGACTGCTCGGTGCCAGCTCCGTAAATAGCCCTGATATCGCCCTGTTTTCTTTAAATAAATATGGTGTACCCTCCTATTATCATTTCGCCGGAGCATTGGACTACAGTTTTGATGGGTATTTGGAGGGCATGAAATTAAAACTATTGCTCGTCAATAAGACTGGTAAGAATCACAATGAAATCCCTGACCAATACCGTATCAATCGGGTGGACTTGTGGAATTTAAATATAGTAGTGGATTACAAATTTTAATTAAAAAGCAAATAAACAAAAAATGGAACAAATAATAGAATGGATTAGTCAACCTTGGCCATGGTATGTGGCGGGTCCTTTGATCGGGCTTACCGTCCCGGCATTATTAATATTGGGAAACAAATCATTTGGAATATCCTCATCGCTCAGGCATGCATGTGCTGCTTGTATTCCCGCCAAAATCCCCTTTTTCACTTACGACTGGAAAAAAGAGATGTGGAATATAGTATTTGTGTTGGGGGTGTTGCTGGGAGGCGTAATTGCGGGGTTTTTGCTATCTAATCCCGATGCAATTGTCATCTCTGAAAGCACTCAGGCTGATTTGACAGCATTGGGGCTTACTGACTTCAGTGCCTTAATGCCCTCAGAAATTTTCAATTGGTCCAACCTGTTTACCTTAAAGGGCCTCTTTTTCTTTGTGATAGGAGGGTTTCTGGTAGGTTTCGGCACCCGCTACGCCGGCGGATGTACATCGGGCCACGCCATCATGGGACTTAGTAATCTACAGGTTCCATCTTTAATTGCTACGATAGCTTTCATGTTGGGGGGATTTACAATGACACATCTGTTGCTTCCGCATATCATGAAACTTGTAGGGTTGTAATCA
>DATHWC010000243.1:0-12095 GCA_035460985.1 Lunatimonas sp. | reverse complement strand
CTTTGATAAACCAGTAATTTGCGTAGGGTGCCAATTTTTTAATTTCCTTATACGGATCACCTTTCCTTAAACTGCCAATATCTAAAATCAATCCAAACCAATCCGAATCTACTCTTTCCAAAATATCGATAACCTCATCGGCTTCGTATAAAAAATCATTATGATGTTGCATGCCTGCAATAACTCCTGTTTCTTCGGCATATTTAGCACAGGCTTGAAAGTCTGACACCATCCATTTTTTAACCTCATCTCTGGAATATCCTTCGTGTTTTCCATTTCCCGGAAAAATCCGCATAATCGACGCCCCAAGTTTTGACGATACTTGCAACCAATCTTTTATCAATTCGATATCAGATTCCCTTGAAGTTTTATCTGGATTTACAAAGTTATTCCTTACCCCTGTCCATGGAATATTTAATCCTAACTTGAGGACGTAATCCATTTGATGCCATTTGCAATGGCTAACGAACTAACCTCTTTGGAAACAAATATTCCCCATTTTATCCTCTGCCGCTAAAAGCTATCAATCTATCATGGTCTTGACTATCACCCTCCCGTCACCTCCCCGATCACACGGAGCCAGTTTAAACCTAAAATCTTTTTGATTCGCTGATCGCTGTAGCCCAGTCTCTGCATCGCCATGGTGATCTGGGGAAAATCACTGATGTCCTTGATCTCACGCGGCAGCTCCGGGCCCCCGTCCAGATCGGATCCTATGGCCATATGGTCCTCCCCCACTAGATTAACCCCATAGTCAATCACTTTGGCCAACTGATCCACATGCATCCAATACTCATCAGGGATGGTCCCCCGGAAATTCAACGGAACCTCTTTTAGCACCTCCCTGTCAACCTCTTCGATGGTATTTAGCGGAGCAGCGTGTACTGTTCCCGGCTTTGTCTCTCTCGGTGTTTCCTGTCCCTGCTGCCAAGCCCAATATTCCGGATTATTAAAGAGGCTTCCGAAATGAATGCCAATCACTCCCCCTTTTGCCGCTACAGCTTTTGCAGCCTCATCGGTAATGCAACGGGGATGGGGTACGATGCTGTAAAACCCTCCATGACTGTAGATCACGGGATGCTTACTAGCTTCGGCGCTTTGTATGATCGCATCATTGGATGCATGGGCTACATTGATGACCATACCAAGACTGTTCATCTCGGCGATGATATTCTTTCCGAGGTCATTAATCCCACCCCAGCGACTTACGTCATTGCAGGAATCAATAAACGCATTGGTGGTATTATGGGCGGTAAGCTGCAGGGATCTTAGTCCCAAGCGATAGAGTGCCCGGAGCAGGTTGATGTCGCCGTCCATATCAAAGGGCCCCTCCAAGTCCAGGAATGCGGCAATCTTTCCTTTTTTGCTTATACGCTTTATATCAGAGGCATTGAGCGCAAGCTCAATCACCGCATGGTTTTTTTTGATCTGATCCAAGGCAAGGTTTACCACCCGAAAGGTGTTTTTGACCTCAAACCTGCCGGGATAATAGTGTTCAGGAGTATACACAGAGAAAAACATGGCATCCACCCCACCCTCAATGGCCCTGGGAAGATCGACTGTACCATCCGAATACCGTTGCCCTATATCTGTCCCCATAAGTAGCTCTCGGGTCATCACATGCACATGTCCATCCATTACCAGCGCTTTGCGATGCAGGGCAGGCATCGCCTTATCCTGGGGAGTCAAAGGAAGACTGTTCCCTGCTTCAGGACTGGATAACAATGATTCTATTGGAAAAATACTTCCGCCCAGGGGAAGGAGTGACAAGCTTTTTATTACGTCTCTGCGTTTCATCTGTTTATATTTTGATTTTTAACGGTCAGATGGAATCTCGCAATAATAATCATCCCACTGTGTGACGGGTACGTCATGCTCGATTTCATGTGTTTATATTATTTCGATAAAAGTATTGGTTAATAAATTTCAGGCATACTGAATTTTTGGATAGTCAGGATGCGTTGTGAGAGCGATAAATTGGCTGCTACCTTATTAGGAGTCAAAGCCCCGTATATAGGGTCGGCTTGGCGGCCTTTCACCCGTATTAAACTGGGCTCCACGTGTAGTGCGGTAGGTCATATTCATAAACGGTGTCTCTATGATGCGTCCCACGGCAGAATATTGGCCATTTTCCCAATTTGAGTCCATATAGTGGTTCACTATGCCGGATGACAGTAGCAAACGCTCCGCCTCGAAAGGTTCCTTTTTGGTCACCATCATTTCGGTGATCCAGTGCGGCTGGGCGTTGGATGCGTGATACTGGTCGAACGGCCCTGCCCAGCCCAGCATGGAAATAACCGTAGGCTCATTATGCCCCTCGATTTCGCCGGCATAGGTCCAGCCCACATCGCGGCCGGCAATTACAGCCGCCTTCGTTCCGTCATTATAAGTCACCAGACACATATTTGCCCGTATGTTCTGCTGAAAATGTCCCGGCTCGAGTTCAAATTTTTCCGCAACAGCGTCAATTAACTTTGCAGCCCAGGGATTGCTTTCCACCCACTTCCATGTCTCAGGGCCCCGAATGGACTGAACCGACCTGACACCTGTCTCACCGCCCCGCCGGCGTTCTACAAAGGCCTGAAGCACATCCACACAGTGGAATATGGCTCCCTCATCTCCGGTACCTCCGAGCACAATTGAATTTAACAGGGGTGTGTCGTTTTCGAGTTCTATCGCAGGCTCGCGATAGTAGATCGGTATGGACGATCCCCCTGTCAGGGGAAATTTTAACTCGCGGGATTTGTCAAACATCCACTTGGATTCATTCCAATCGTAGGAAAGGTGCTTGTCGTTAAAGACCGGCACGGAGCGATTACTCTTCTCAAATATCCGCACCACCTGATTGAAGATCCACCAGCGCGGCAGGAGCCAGTGCCCCTTGAGATCCGTTGGATACTCCCCGTGTTCTCCCACGATGACCACACCATCCACGGCAAGTTCATCCCCTCCAAGGGTAAGGGCCTCTCCCACTGTCCTAAATACCGGAATATCTTTGGCCTTTGCTACTTTCTGGCCCAGTACGCTTTCATCATGCTGATGCAGGTAAAGAGATGCCACGTCCACCCTCGAAGGGGTATATGCACCCTCCCACCAATATCCGTCTATCAACTTGGTTACGATCCAATCCGCATGAGACCTTGTAGCACCCCAATAGCTGGCCAGTACGGCGATACGGCGCGGGGATTCGCGGGTCTGCGCGACAGCACCAGAAGCCATTCCACTCAATGCCGCCAATCCAGCCATACCGGTTATTCCCAGCATTTCACGCCGGGTAAAGTGAGCAGTTGTCTTCTCTGTGGATAAAGTCCCTGCATGTTCGATTGGTTTCTTTGCCATAGTATTTTAAAGATTAGGTGGTTGGGAATAATTGAGCAACCCTATCAGGTATTACAAATCTATAAATAAATCGCAATAGTTTTTTGTCGATTACTAGTGAATAATATATTGGCAGGTGTTTTACAATAATGGTCTATCTGGATGGGATCCTGTACTGGCAGAGCTTTAGGGGTTGTTGGCTATTTTGGAAAAATCGCTACATAACAGTCATATATTTGATCAAATTGCTATCAGATCCAACGGCCAAGCCGGACTGGAATTTTCTGGAAACTGAATAACACAATAAGCCGGTTCTTGTCCCCTAAACCCTTTCAGGAAGTCCTTGTATCACATTGCGAAATGGAATATTATTTCCCTATGATATCTGCCAAAGGAATGATTTGGAAGGTAATATTGGCCACACTGCTTTCGTAGAGTATGCCCACTTCCTTTTCGTTGATCATGGTGAGGCAGGAATATCCCCAACCCCTGCCTTCATCCAAAAGGAGTTGTAAATTTTCCGGCCAAGTTTGTCCGTTGTCATTGCTGACCTTTATGGTCATATTCATCCTGGCCATCTCGTCTGCCGGATTGGAAAAAAGAAACATATTGTCCTGAAATGGATTGTCAATGATACTGGCCATGCAAACTGGCTCAATCAGAGCCCCACGTGAGGTGGAATGTTCTGCCCAGGTTTTCCCCAAATCCTCGGTCACCGAAATTGATCTAGAACCGCCCCTATTGTCCCGCATATTGAGCATAAGACTGCCGTTGGGAAGCTCCACGACCTGGGCCTCCGTGGTGTTGGACTTGGCTCCGGTTCCGGTATGCCAGGTTTCCCCTTTGTCTTTACTGTAGATAATCGTACTGTGAGGCATTTGATCCTCGTCCTTATACTGTGCCGGGAATACCAAGGTACCGTCCTTCATCGTAATGCCTTTTCCGGGACCGTTGAAGAACAAATGCCATTTTGAATTTTTGGTCTGCTCGGTTATATTGATTGGATCGGACCATGTTAATCCGTCATCTTCGGACTTGACCAACATCAGTTGGCCGGTCTCTTTTGGTTCCATTCCCGGTTCTGAAGAGTTCCAGATCATTTTGCCGGGCTTTCCATGGGCCCAAAGTGCCGCTACCCAAATATGGCCTGTTTCATGATCGACCAAAATTGCGGGATCTCCGATTCCATTTTGATCCTCAGGCAAGCCGCCCCATTGACCCATATTCATGATGACCTTCATGGGCTCCCAAGAGTTGCCACCGTCTACACTTCTACTCAGCCCGACGTCAATATCCCCTTGCAGATCCACAGAACTGTTTCTCCTTATATCATAAACTGCCAAAACCGTTCCCTTTGTGGTGGTCACCATTCCGGGGATTCTAAACGAATGTATCCCCTCAAATCCATAACTTCTAAGGGCTTTTGCCAAACGATAGGCCGGGACATCTTTGGTTGGTTTGATGTTATATCTGTTTTCTCCCAGTTCTAAACCGGTAACGTTTACATCCACCCGTTCTTTAATTCCATGTGCAGCATTTGTTTTGAGATGTATTTCCAGCGCCATTGTGCCCAATGGCAAAGCTTCAAAAGGCACCTGTGCTTTTCCCTTCACATCTGCAACGGCGTGGATTTCGATCAAATCTTTTTCACTCATCCTGGCCATGAGTTTTACACTGTCCAAAGTCTGCCCGGCCTCGATATTCATAAGCAGTTTCCCTTTCTCTTCGGCGGCTAACCCCTCTACTCCAATAGAACCAACATGGCTATAAGCTCCCTGCAAAAGCGGAACATACCGAGGTTCGTAGCTTAGCGGCCTTTCGGAATTTTGCTTTTGGGACTGGCAGGAAAGACTGATTGTCAACACTATCATCAATGCCATCACGCTAATAATCATTTTATGTTTTTTCATTTTCTTATATTTATAAATTCACTATCAATAAGTTGTTGGTAGAAACCAATTTCGTTTTGCCTATTCAAATTTTAATTTCATCAATTCTATTCATTTTCTATAACTACCCCCTTCACATCTCCCACTTCCTGCCTTTTTCTCAGTGAATAGATTGTAAGTCCATCAAGTTTCTCTGATTTGGGTTTCTGAAAGAAAAGGCTAAACAGGTATGCAAAAAGCATCGCGCTGACCAATCCTGTAAAGGCATATAGGTGAATACTTAACGGGGTATAATATTTCACCAAAACCTGAGTCAATGCACTGGCCAACAGGCCAAATACAGCTCCTTGGCCATTGACTCTTTTCGATAGAATACCAACCAAAAAAATACCTCCCAAGCCTCCGGCAAATAAGCCGATCAGCATATTGAACTGATCCCAAAGTGAGGGAATTCCCATCTTGGCCATCATCAAGGCCAAGAATGTCCCTCCTATCCCGACAACCACGGTAACCCATCGGGCAAAAGCAAGCTGCTTTCCTTCTCCCTTGCTTTTGGGTAACCATTTTTGGTAAAAGTCAACGGTGATGACAGTGGCAACAGAGTTCATGCTGCTATCGAGACTAGACATGGCCGCCGCAAATACTGCCGCAATCAATAGCCCGGAAACCCCCTGGGGCAATTCTGTAACAATATACCATGGGAAAATGCTGTCCGTGTTTTGGATCACGGGTGAAAGGTGTTCCGGCTGCTGCAGGTAAAAAAGGTAGAGGGCCGTGCCGATGGAAAAGAAAATCAATGCCGACGGAAGCGCCATCCATGCCCCCATTACGATTCCCTTAGCGGCTGTCTTTTCGTCTTTGGTGGTTAGGTAACGTTGGATCACCGTTTGATCGCTGCCATACTGCACGATATTGGAGGCCAATCCACCTATCAACACCACCCAAATCGCAGTTCCCGTAAAGTCAAAACTGGTGTCAAATAGCTTGGTCTTGCCTTGGTCCACAGCAAGATTCTGGAAGGTAATCCAATCCAAATCCATCTTCGTCACCATCATCACCAAACACACCAATGCCCCTCCCAACAGGACCAAAACCTGTATTACGTCCGTCCAAATAACGGCCTCAATCCCACCCAAAACTGTATAGAGGATACTAAGTACGCCCATGATAAGGATGCAGCTTTCCACATTGATTCCCGTAACCACAGAAAGTGCCAGGGAAGGAAGTAACAATACGATACCCAGTCTTCCCAACTGAAGGGATACATAAATCAAACTTCCCAAGGTTCTGACAGTATGGTTAAACCGCATTTCCAAATATTCATAGGCCGTAGTAAGGTTAAGCCTTCGGAAAAAAGGCAAAAATACGGCGATGATAATTGGGGAAACCATTATGATTGTCATCAATAGTATAAAGAGCGTCCAATCCGTTGCAAAGGCCTTGGCAGGAATAGCCATAAAGGTAATGGCGCTAAGTTGTGTTCCGAAGACACTGATGCCGGCAGCCCACCAAGGCACACGCCCGCCTGCCGTAAAATAATCACTGACATTATGTTGATTTTTGGAGATGACAATACCCATCAACACCAATATCCCCAAATATCCTCCCAAAACAATGTAATTAAGCGTTCCAAACTGCTGTTGGTTTACAACCTGCAGTTTTTGAATTTGAGGACTTCTTTTCCCCGGATAAATTTCTCCTGACGGCAACAACATGGCATCGTCATACTGGACAGCATAGGTATCCACGGGCGCTTCAAAAGGCAGTTCGTCCAAAGTTGTCCATGCTTTGGTAACGGTATGAAAAGCCAACACTTTCTTACTGAATCCGGGATGTAAATTCAAAATATAATCCCGCAAATGGATCAGTGAATCTTCCTTGGATGCTGATATTTCATCTATGCCTAACTCATGTGCAATTGTTTCCAACTGGTTGAAAGGATCTGGAGTCACACCGCCGAAAATTAGGATATGGCCAGATCCAGCTGCTTTGGCGGCAAAGGCAGAAAGCGGCTGAACCGTGCCATCCCCATCTTTAATCTGTCCCAAATCTTTCCACTTTTTAGTTCTGGGATTAAATTGGAATACATCGGCAAAAACGTCACTAATTCCGGATTCCCCTTTTTTCCTGCCTCCTAACAAATATAGTTTTTCATATTCGCCGGACGTCTGTGCGACAAGTGCGGTATGGGACCGTGCAGAGCCTGGCCATGTGGGTAGGTCTTCCCACTGTAGCTTTTCTGCTTTCAGATCCATGGAAAGAAACCTGCCTGAGCTAATTTCAGAAACTCCTCCTGCCAAATAAATTCTTCCGTTGAGATAAGCGGCGGAAGCATGGGTGAGTGGCAAAGGAAGATCCGGCAGGTTTTCTATGTTCAACTGCTGTTTTTCCTTATCCCACTGCAAGCGGTACACTTCCTTTTGAGGCCCGGATTCATTTTCTCCACCCATTAGAATTAGCCCGTCATCTGTGGAGACAGAGGCACCATATCCAAGATTTTTAGGTAGCTGGTACGTATTGGAAATCCAGCGGTATTCGCCGTTATCCTTCTTGAGAATATAGATCTTGTTCCACCATTTCTTTTGGCCACCTTCCCAAGGAAGTGCCTCAGGAAAATTTGCGCCCCCTGCGAAAATAGCTACCTCCCTGTGCTTGCCCACAAACATTCCGGCGTAGCCCATTGGCGCATCAAAACCATCTTGAATGGGAAATGTAGCAACTGACTGCCATTGGAGTAGGTTTTTACCGTCAGAAGCTTGCCCAAAGGAAAAGGAGATAATTGCTGACAGAAAAAATAAGGTTATCAAAATATTCTTCACAGGTGCTAATTTAGTCTGAATCAGGTATTCATTTGATTTTCGATAGTATTTTCAAAAAAATTCTGATCTTGAAGCAAGTTGGAGAATGCCTTTTTTTCTCCATCGGACAGCTTTTTGACAGGTGACCTGAAATCCCCACAATCCACCCCACACATTTGGAGGATTGCTTTACCTGCAGCTGCCCCGCCGAATTTTCCATAAAGTGAGATAAAATCGATGGATTTTTGCTGGTATAGCAGAGCGGTTTCCATGTCTCCTTTTTCAAAGGCAGCAAAAATCTTATGATAGAGCGGGGCGGCAAAATTATAGGTGCTGCCCACGGCACCCCTAGCCCCCATTGACAAACCCGCCAAAAAGGTCTCATCCCAGCCCCATAGAATATCATACTTGGCCCCATCATGTCGTAGACAGTTATTAAAGTCCATCAGGTCGTTGTGGGTGTATTTGATCCCTGCAAAATTAGGAATGCGTTTACCCACCTTTTCGAGCAGGTCAAGCATCGGAAGGTACGCACTTGTCAAAAGCGGAATGTGGTAGAAATAGACTGCAAGACCTGGTGCTGCTTCGGCAATGGGAGCCATAAAGTCCAACAGCGCATCCACATTGGGCGGTTTGAAATAATAGGGAGCGTTCATAGATACTCCGTAAAGACCATTTTCCGCAGATAATTTGGCCAACGCAATCGCCTCTTTTTGACTTGTGCCGGATACCATGGAAATGACTTTAAAACCCCTCCTATTGTAAGGACCCCATGTCTCAATCAATGCTTTTTTTTCCTCAAAAGTCAGTGCGGAACCCTCACCGGTGGTGCCACAGATAAATGCTCCTTTAACACCCTGCATGATCAGAAAATCAAAATATGCTGGAACAACATCTAATTTCAATTCGCCGTTTTGATCAAAAGGAGAAAAGGTGGCGGCTATTAGTCCCGTAATTTTTTCTAACTTCATAGATTTTGTGTTTTAGATTAAGAAAGTAATTTAACGGAAAATTCCGGTAACTTACTAGAAAGGGCTGCTGCATTCCACGAGAAACCCTCCTTCTGAATAACGGTGGTGCTGATATCGCCCCCCAAACCTCAATTTTCCAAGGACCCCACAAGGGTAAGGATACTGGGGAATCCCGTGGATTGGGGCAATTTTAAAAACAAACAAATGCTTAGGTCAATATTCTTCAAATGTTTATTGTTTGTCAAATGATAAATTTTTCAGGATCTTTTTATAAAAATCAGAACGATTTCCCATCGAAATCTCCAATCCAAATCTAGTCTGAACAGGTTGAAAGAACGGGTGTGAAAAATACTTAATAGTACCTATTATCGTCCAGAAAAGTAAAATATCGTCCGTATATTAGGGTAAAATAGTCCGAATCGGGATTTTCTCGCTTTTATATCAAAACTTTCTCTGTACAACGGCTATGTTTGTGTAGGATCTGATGCCTATTGGTTGGCAGAAAATCTTTATCTCTAAGATGCAAAAAAAATCGCTAGATCTCCTTCATTTAATTTGTTTGGTTTTTTTCCTGCTCCCGGTTTTTTCTGGAAAAGGCCAGGATAACGAGGGATATAAGCAAGTAAGAAGATTCAAGCATTACACCAGTAAGGATGGACTACCACAGAATTCTGTCCTAGCCATTGCACAAGACCGTCTGGGGTATCTTTGGTTTGGAACAGATGATGGACTGGCAAGATTTGATGGCTATGAATTCAGGGTTTTCAGACATGATCCTGATATCACAAACAGTATTTCGAACAATGTAATCCGAGCAATACATGTGGATCCTTTGGGGAACCTTTGGATAGGAACAGAAGGCGGTGGAATTAATATTTATGATCCAATAAGTGAACGGTTTTTTGTTTTTGGTAAATTAAATGAGGGGTTCTATTCCAAGAGAATCTCCTCGATCACGCAGGCTTCCGACGGAAAGCTTTGGATTGGAACCAACGGTGCTGGAATATTTGAAATTTCTGGGTTCGACAACTTAAACAAGGAATTGGGACCTGAGGATTACAAGGAAAAACTAAAGGTCCAAAATTATCAAAAAAACAACTCCAGTTTGGAAGATGATAAAATCTGGAAAGTTTATGAAGATTCAGAAAACAACATTTGGGTAGGCACGCTGGACGGTGGAGCTTTTGTCATGTCCTCTAAAAACCCATCAGATAATTTAAATAAGGTTGACTTTGGACTTGATATCAAATCCATCAAAAGTTTTTACGAAGACAAGTTTGGTGATTTTTGGATTGGAACTGAAAAAAATGGGGTATTCATTCGCCGAAAAGGGGAATCCACCTTTTCGAAATTCAATTTACCCGCACAGAAAAATTCCTTTCAACAAAAGGAGCTGAATATTACGGGATTTTGGGAGGACCGACAGGGAAACCTTTGGATTGGAACCCTAGGTCAAGGGTTATTTATCAATCAGGAATCAAATGACGTTCTATTTCATTATGAGGACCAACCCAGTGATCCCTATAGTCTGAATGGCAATTCAGTGTATTCAATCTTCGAGGACCGCTCGGGAAATATGTGGCTGGGCATGTATTCAGGTGAAGGACTAAACCAAACAAACCCAAACACCCAACAATTTGATCATTTCACCTATGACCCAAATTTACAAAAAGGGCTTTCAGGCAAAATGGTTAAATCAATATTCAAAGATCAACAGGACAATCTTTGGATAGGATTGTTTAATGGAGGATTGAATTATTTACCTGTCGGTGCTGAAAAGTTCCAATATTTCTCCGCCAGCGAATCAGACAGGTTAAGCCATAATCATGTTCAAACGATTTTTCAGACAAAAGACCGGAAAATATGGATCGGAACAGACGGTGGAGGAATCAATGTTTACGACCCAAGCCGAAATAGTTTTGCGTATTATGAAAACATCCCGGAGGATCCGCATTCACTGAGCAAGAATGAGATTTGGACCATTACTGAAGACTCCTATGAAAATATTTGGATAGGAACTGCAAATGGAGGAGGACTAGACCAATTCAATCCTACAACAAAACGTTTCCGGCATTACCCCGTTGATTTGGAAGGGCGCAGCGGTCCAAGCTTTCCCGACATCAGATCACTGATGGTGGACAGTAAAAACAATTTGTGGATTGGCACCTATGGCGGTGGGCTAAATAAAATGGATTTAGATACACACCACTTTACGCATTACAACACACATGAAAGCAGTCCTTTTATATTAAGCCACCCAATTATCACTGCGATTATAGAAGACCGAAACGGATACATCTGGGTGGGAACCTTTGGAGGTGGATTAAACCGGATCAACCCAATAGATGAAAGCGTAAAAGTATATCGGGAAAAAGACGGCCTTCCCAGTGATGTGATCAAGGCGATTCTGGAAGACAACAGCGGCCAACTCTGGATCAGTACCGTAAATGGCCTTTCTTCCCTTGACAAACAATCCGAAACATTCAAAAACTACAGGCAAGAAGATGGATTACAATCCGATGAGTTTAATTTGGGAGCCGCATTCAAGGATCGGACAGGCAGGTTGTTCTTTGGGGGGACCAACGGATTTAACTCATTTCTTCCGGAAAGAATCCGCCCCAATCCACCCCCGAATGTACCGATTATCACTAAACTGAAAGTATTAAATGAAGAGATTTTACCCCATAAACCGTTTCTGGAAAAGTGCCTTCTGGAACAAAGCATCAGTTTTACAGACCGTATTGTCCTAACCCATGAAGACAACGGTTTTGAGTTGGAATTCAGTGCCCTGGAATTCTCCGGGCAGGATAACTTAAGCTATGCCTACATGCTGGAGGGTTTTGACCAGGAGTGGATAGTCACTGATTCAAAAAGAAGATTTGCTCCTTATGCCAATCTAAAGCCGGGGGATTATCATTTTAAAGTCAAAACAGTCCATGAAAACAACACCGGAAATGAGGAAGTCCGCCACATTCAATTGCGCGTCTTACCTCCGTGGTACAACACTAGGTGGGCTTGGGTCGGATATGGAATATTGGTGATATTTACGATTTACGGCGCAAAATCCCTTGTTGTTTGGCGGATTAAATTAAGAAATGACTTGAAATTCGAAAGGTTGG
>DATHWC010000242.1:0-15090 GCA_035460985.1 Lunatimonas sp. | reverse complement strand
TACCACCGTAAAGCAGGCAAGCAACTCTTACGAGCGCGCTTCCCTTCAAGGTGTAGTGTTTAACCACAAAGAGGTCTATGAAGTTCCGATTCAGGAAGGAAGGTTTTTCACTGAACTGGAAATATCCGCTTCCAGGAATGTCACTATCATAGGCGTGAAAATTGCCAATGCCCTCTTTCCAGGTCAGCAGAGTGTATTGGGAAAAGAACTGAAAATCAAAGGACTGAAGTTCACCATTGTGGGAGTATTTGAAGAAGAAGGAGAAGGACTTTTTAATACCCCCTCCAAAGATGAGGCACTTTTAATTCCCTATGGTGCCTTCTCAAAAATATTCTCCGTTGGTAGATATGGCATAGAGCCTATTATTGCGGCTAAAGGTCTTGAAGATGATCAGGATCTGATCGCATTGGAAAATGAAATGGCCGGTCTGCTTCGCGCAAAGCGGGGGTTAAAGCCTACGGAGGAAGATAATTTCGCTTTAAATAAATCCGAGTTTGTCCAAAATGCCGTTGGCGCAATTTTCACTGTAATCAGTTTGGCAGGCTGGGTGATTGGTGGTTTTTCCATCTTGATAGGAGGGTTTGGGATTGCCAATATTATGTTTGTGTCGGTAAAGGAACGAACCAATATTATTGGAATTCAGAAGTCCCTAGGTGCCAAAAACTTCTTTATTCTATATCAATTTCTTTTTGAAGCAACATTCCTAAGTTTAATAGGCGGTCTTGCCGGACTTTTTTTAGTATATATGGCTACCTTTGTTTCTTTGGGAAGCTTGGAAATCATTTTAAGTTTCAAAAATATCATGCTCGGAATCGGCCTATCGTCGGTGATTGGCATACTTGCCGGTATTATTCCAGCCTCTATGGCTGCCAAACTCGATCCTGTAGAGGCCATTCGTTCCGCCTGATGAAAAGCTGGTAACGGCAGGTTTTAAAATCCAATTACAGGCCCCGGAAAGATCTTGGAAAACGAATCTAATGTTGATAAATTAAAAGAGGGTGTCGAAATAATCGACACCCTCTTTTGGTATTTATATCAAATTATCAGAGACTCCTATTTCTCTTCCTTCTCCGGCTTCTCCTTGACAGGTTTCTCCTTGGTTGGCTTCTCCTTAGACGCCTTCAATTTTAGCCCTGCCTTTTCCTTAATCTTCAATTCAAGTTCCTCCATGAGTTCAGGATTGTCAAGAAGCAAGGTTTTGACAGCATCCCTGCCCTGCCCCAATTTATTTCCTTCATAAGAAAACCAGGAACCAGCCTTTTTAATGATCTCAAACTCCACACCCAAATCGATGATTTCGCCGACTTTGGAAATGCCTTCTCCATACATGATGTCAAATTCCACCACCTTGAAGGGAGGGGAAACCTTGTTTTTAACCACCTTCACTTTGGTTCGGTTACCCATAATGTTATCTGCCCCCTCCTTGATTTGACCTATCCTTCGGATATCCAGTCTAACAGACGCATAGAATTTCAAGGCATTACCGCCCGTAGTGGTCTCCGGATTTCCAAACATGACCCCTATTTTGTCCCGCAGTTGGTTGATGAACACACAAGCGCAGCCGGTTTTATTAATCGCTCCTGTAAGTTTCCGAAGTGCCTGGGACATCAGGCGGGCCTGAAGACCCATTTTGCTATCGCCCATCTCTCCTTCGAGTTCCCCCTTTGGCACCAAGGCAGCTACAGAGTCAATTACAATGATATCTATTGCACCTGAACGGATCAGGTGTTCGGCGATTTCCAAGGCCTGCTCGCCATTGTCAGGCTGGGATATTAGCAGGTTCTCGATATCTATTCCCAATTTTTCGGCATAGGCCTTATCAAAGGCATGTTCCGCATCAATGAATGCCGCCATACCACCGGCTTTTTGGGCTTCAGCAATACAGTGCATGGAAAGGGTAGTCTTACCCGAGGACTCCGGGCCGTATATTTCTATAACCCTGCCACGGGGTATTCCTCCAATACCCAGAGCCATATCCAGCCCCAATGAGCCCGTAGAAATAGCGGGGATATCAAGGACAACATTGTCGCTAAGTCTCATTACGGTTCCCTTGCCGTAGGATTTCTCCAGCTTATCTATGGTTAATTGAAGGGCTTTTAATTTTTCGGAATTCGCATTCATAGGTATATTAGGATAGTATAAAAGTAACGACTAAAATTTATGTGAAATTAATCATTCGTCAGGGGAATCGCAACAAAAGGATAACCATAGTTTGATAAATCCGTACTTCCTATTCTAATCGTATTTTGATAGCTTTGGTTTTCATACTGGTACAGCTTTTGAGTCAGTAGATTTTAATCAACAAGATGCCCATGTCGCTCAATGTAAAAATAGCCTTGCTGTTTCTGCTTTTTTCTTTCAATTTTCCGGACTCCGAACCCAGGAGGAAAAATCAGGCATTTACCCAGGGGGAAGAACTTACATTCCGGGTTAAATATCTGTTTTTCAACGCCGCCGAAGCTAAAATGGTAATCCATGACAACATTCACTATATCCAAAACAAACCCTCCTTTAAAATTGATGTGTATGGTAGGACCTTGAGTATTTTCAGGCTTTTCTATGTGAAAGACAATTGGGGAACGTATTTGGATACAGCAAATATCATCCCCTACCGCTCCTATCGCCACATCGAAGAGGGAAATTACCGAAAACACGAGGTTGTTGATTTTAACCATGACAAAAACGAAGCCTTACTGAAGCTTTATGACCGGGACAATCAAAAGATTGTGGAGACCCAAAGTTTCCGAGTGCCCTCAAACATTCAGGATATCGTGAGCGGATATTACCTCCTGCGTACTATGGATTTTGGGACGCTTCGCAAAGGAGAAGCAGTTACCATTCGGGGATTTTTTGACAAAAAAATATATAACCTAAAGTTAATATACGAAGGCACCCAACGGATAAAAACCAGAATCGGCACCTATGAGACCCGGGTTTTTTCGCCCATCATGCCCTCCAACAAGTTATTTAGCGGCGAACGGCCCATTAAGGTTTGGATTACTGACGACGATAACAGAATTCCTGTAAGAATAAAGGCTGATTTGGTGGTAGGTGCCTTGGATATGGAAATAACAGAAGCAGTAGGGCTAAGAAATCCGTAGCAAACGGCTAAGATTCTTTAAATGGATAACAATTTGGTAATACAATTGGCTAAAAACCGCCAAAACGAACACCTTGTCAAATCGTGGGATAACTTCTTTTTAAGGATTTGTTACCTTTGCGGTAAAATAAACAGGCTGTGAAAAATAGTTGGCTTTAAGGTATGAGTGATCAACGGAAAATTAAAGTCTTGGTCGTGGATGACGAGCAGGATATCATCGACATACTGACCTATAACCTGCAAAAGGAAGGGTATGAAGTAGAAACCGCCATGGATGGCGTAAAGGCAGTGAGCATAGCGAAAGCCTTTGTTCCTGACGTAATACTTCTAGACATCATGATGCCCCTACAGGATGGCGTTGAAACCTGCAGACAAATCAGGGAAGTCCCCGAGCTAAAAAACACATTTGTAATATTCCTGACAGCAAGATCCGAGGAATATTCGGAAGTAGCCGCTTTTGATGTGGGAGCAGATGATTATATCAACAAGCCCATAAAACCCCGGGCATTGTTAAGCCGGATAGCTGCTCTTTTTCGTAGAGAAACGAAAAAAGATCAGGAGGTATCCAAAATCACCGTCCGTGATTTGGTCATAGACCGGTCAAGTTATACCGTATCCAAGTCCGGGAAGATCATTATCTTACCGAAAAAAGAGTTCGAACTGCTCTACTTTTTATCCAAAAGTCCAAACATCGTTTTCAGCAGGGACGATCTCTTGCAGAACATTTGGGGAACGGATGTTTTTGTTTTGGCAAGGACTGTGGATGTACATATCCGAAAGGTCCGGGAAAAAATAGGTGATGACTACATCACCACCGTAAAAGGTGTCGGTTATAAATTTGATCTAGGCTAATATAATGTTCAACACATCCAGGGGTATATCCATGTTGCTGGCGATGGCGATTACGCTGTTAGTCATTGCCTTTTTATCCCTTTTGGAAGACAGTACACCGACAGTTTTGATTGTAGCTGGAGCGGTCTGCCTCGCTGCTGCCTATCTACTGATATATATCACGCTGGAGTTTTTAATTTTTAAAGAGGTAGGCAATATCTACCGGGTCTTGGACAAAATTCAAAAGAAAAATCCGGGGTATATCACCCCCAAAGGAACAAAAAATTCCATTTCTCCCCTTCGAAAAATTCAAGGATCAATCAACTCCTATGCCGCGGCAAAAAACCGTGAAATTGAGGTGCTCCAGCAAAACGATGCCTTTCGACGGGAATTTATCGCAGACATATCCCATGAGCTTAAAACCCCCATCTTTGCGGCCCAAGGATATATCCACACCTTGCTTGACGGTGCTGTGGAAGATTTGGATGTGAGGGATAAATTTCTGAATCGGGCTGCGAAGAGCATGAACAACTTGGAAAAGTTGGTGCTGGATTTAATTACATTGAACCAAATGGAAAGCGGTGTAGTCAAGTTTAATTTCACCCCCTTTGATTTGGCAGAGGTCGTTCAGGAGGTAGTCGACCAGCTTGAAGACAAGGCCAACAGACGAAATGTGAGGGTCAAATTCAAACCCGGCTCGGAAGGTCGCTACATTACTTTTGCCGATAAGGAAAAGATATTCCGAGTCATACAGAATTTGATTTCAAATGCCATCAAATACAATAAAGAAGACGGAGAAGTTAATATCAGTCTCAAAGCAGGGAAAAACAACATTACTTTCAAAGTAAAAGACGACGGAAAAGGCATTCCTCCAGAGGATCTCAAACGGATTTTTGAGCGTTTTTACCGGGTGGAAAAAAGCAGGTCCAGGGAACAGGGAGGTACAGGATTGGGCCTTGCCATTGTCAAGCACATTTTGGAAGGACACAAAAGCAAAATCTCTGTTTCCTCCACCTTGGGCAAGGGTTCGGTTTTCAGCTTTGAGCTGCCATTGCATAAAGAACCCCAGGAGAAACCCTTATCATTACTTGCTTTATTTTAACTGTTGTTAGCCAATCGTTAATTTTAGAAATTGCAAAAATTTCATGGGCCAGAATCTGCAAACAGTCAGGTACCCTCCTTCAAGGATGGGTGGAAGAATCCGGATGACTGAAAACATTCAAGTAAACCAAAATCGCTGCTTGCAGCGTAAACAACCCAACTGCAACCCAGAGATTGGAGCGCTCGGTAAAAATCAGAAGATACCCCATAACAATTAAACATACAAGCAAATAAACCAACGATGCTATTTGCTTAGCTTTCATATTTTTAAGCTTCATCCCTTCTATGTTTAAAAGTTATAATTTACTACCCCAAACTTATTACATTATTGATTACTCGGGATCTTTTTTATCCCTTTTTTGAAAATACACCCCAGCCAAATAAGACCCAATCACTGTGCCACCAGCTATGGCTGGAATATATGGATGCTGAATGACTTCAAAGAAATTTAGTATATACACGGCAGCTGCCAAAAGCCCAATTACTGATATTAATATGCGCAACTCTTTATTCCTCATACTATTTTATTATCGGTTCAGCTCCAAGTAATTGACTGGCCTAATGCTGTCGTTTCTATCGTAAAGGTAATTAAACCGACGCATATACGTGTCGGCGGGCAGAAATTCATCACTGGTATCAACCAGCTTGCTCGCCAACACCCCATCCAAGTAATCCCTAAGTTGGACAAACTGGGGCATATCCACCAAGTTGGTCATTTGATAAGGATCCTGCACGTTGTCATAGAGCAGCCATGGTCCTCGCAGGTCCCGCACATAGGTGTATTTCCGGGTGCGGACTCCTCTGTATTCCCGGCCTCCATTCATAAACTGCCACTCGTGAAAGGGTACCGGAAGGGTAATCAAGGCGGCTTCGTTCCCTAATTCTTCCCCTGCTAGAAGTGCTGCGGAGAAGTCTTCCCCCTGTATGCTAGTTGGAATATCCAACCCGGACAACCCGAGAAAAGTAGGCAATAAATCCGGTGTATTGATGGGATCCCATACATCCCTCCGCGCTCTCCCAAACTTGTTGGGGTAGCGAAGCAGCAAGGGAACCATAATAGACTCGTCCCAGGGCCGTTGCTTTTTCAGAACGCCTTTGGACATCAACATATCGCCGTGGTCAGATGTAAAGATAAAAATAGTGTTATCCGCTATGCCCTCTGCTTCCACAGCATCCATAAGGTCACCAACAGCCTTATCCATGGCGGTACAATGGGCATAGTAGGCAGCTATCACACGCCTGGCACTGTCCTGATATATTGCAGGCACGTTTGGTCTGAGAAATATTGCCGCTGGGTCATACATATCTTGGTATTCCTTTGGTGCCGTAAAATAAGGGTCGTGGGGAGGCCCATATGATAAATAAAGTAGAAAAGGATTATCCCTATTTTGCTTTACATAACTGATCGCACTGTCCGTTTGGGGGAACACGTCATATCCCTCCCAAAACTGCTTTTCATCGTTTTCATCAAAATAGTAACTGTTGTTATAATCATGTGTCGTCTCTCGAACCTTCCAATAATCAAAACCCTGCCGCCTTTCTATAGGCACGGGTTTATTTCTACCGCTAAAGGGATCTTCACCTCGCATGTGGCCGTTTAGGTGCCACTTTCCAATATATCCCGTCTGATAACCGGCTTCCTTATAGATTTTACCCATTGTAACAGCATTGGTCGGCAGGGGTTTATCATTGTAAAAGAGCCCATTGGTTAAGGGGTATTGGCCGGTAAGAAAACTCGCCCTCCACGGTGCACAAACGGGAATTACGGCGACGGCATTTTGGAAAACCACACTTTCCGCCGCCAAACGGTCCAAATTTGGGGTGATAATGTCATTATTCCCCGCATACCCAACCGCCTCCCCCCGCCACTGATCGGCTAGGATAAAAATGACATTTGGCGGAGGAAGTTCTTCGGAACTATCGATATGGGAAGATTGGCAACCGAGAATGATCCCGGCGAGAAGGATAAAACAACTGATCTTACGCATTCAACTCAAAGGGTTTATTGGGTAAATTTTCCTTCAAGTTCCGCAAAATTTGTCAGAAATGGAAATGTATGTCCGATCAACTAAGAGGGCTTAGGATTTACTAAAATGGGCAGTGCTTTAATCAGCTGATCTTTATGAAGAAAAAACCTTCCAGGTTTTACACATTTAAATTTAACTTTAAAATAATTATCAGCAAACCAGGAAGGTTTGCCGATTTAACGGATTTTCACTCCGGAGCCAATTGGGGATTTTGGGAGGTCTTTTTATACAGCTTTTCCCGCTGCTGCTCCAATGTCACTTTTGTTTTATCGGGGGTAAGTTCATCAAATACCTGTAGCCGAACCTGACTATCTGTTGCGGTCTTGTGCCACTGCTCATCCGCATACAATACGATTCCGGCTTCATGTTTATCCAAAAGCATATCATAGGGCCCGGCCGAAGCCATTAACTTTACCAGCAGGGGAGCTGTTTCCACAATAAGGAAAAGTAATATAATAAAGACATTTGCCCAGTACATGCTAGTATTCTCGGCTGTCAATGTCCCGAGGGCCTGCAAACGGGCGGCTAAGCCATCATAGTTGTCCAACGAGATTTCCTGACGTTGCCATTCTGCTTCTTTGGCTGCTTCTATGACTTTAAGTTCCTGCTCGTATGCTTCTGCCCTTTCTAGATTTCGGGCTTCTGTTTCCCTATAATCCTGCTCAGCCAAATTTAGTTGTTCCTCTTTCTTTCGGGCATTAGTACCCAGACCTACAACGCCGGAAGTACCGGGAGTCTTTAGTCCGAAACGCTCCGCATCGTACTCCTTCTGTTTTTCGTCTCTGAAATCCCTTTTGCTGTCAGTATCCACTTGGAGAGCCTGAATACGGTTTAGAATTTCATTTTTTTCAGGAAAACCAACATCTATTTGCTCTTTGGTTTCCTGAATGACAGCCAGTCTGTCTTTATCCAGTTGACGGTTGATTTCTTTTTCAAAAATCCGAAGCTCAAGCGGCTTGGCAATGACCAATGCCAATACAGCCGCAAGGAAAAAACGGGGAAGGGCGATTCTCCATTCCTCAAAGCTGCTTTTCCGCTTCCGCATGGTGCCCACGATGTACCTATCCAGGTTGAAAATCATCAACGCCCAGATTACCGCCAGAATAACCGCTACATAGGGGGAATCAAATACCGTATGCATGGCATATCCCGCAGCCAATCCTGCGAATATGGCCGTAAACAATACCGTCCCTCCTATTCCAATATATTTGTTGGATTCAGTTGGGCATTTTTTCAATAATGGCTGGTATGCTCCGGCACAAAACCACAGCATTCGTCGAATATAGGTCATAAAGTGTACGCGATTATTTTAACCAAAGCAAAGCCCATACTAGTTTTCGTAGTGGGTCAAAAATGTGACAGAAACTGGTAAAAAAACTTGTATATCTTGAATCAACAGTCCATTGTAAAGTTACTTTTTATATGACGGTGAATTTCCAAGTGAACGTTTTCATACATAAAGGGATCGAATCTGTCCGAAAACGGAACAGGCATTTGATATTTTTTCCCCCGGTAGTGAGGGTAACCGTAAAAGCACGTAATTTAGGACTTGAAAACTCAACGTTCTATTATGAAGAAAGCAAACTGCATGCTATTCCTGTTTTTAATTGTTGGCCAAGTTTGGGCCCAGAATCCGACCCGGTTTGAATCCCAGGTTAAAGAAATTAGAGAAATATATCCCGCTGAAGACTATCAAGGATCGGTGGTATTCACTGGAAGCTCCAGTATACGCATGTGGGCAGATTTGGCTACTGATTTTCCCAATCACAAAGTGGTCAATGCCGGATTCGGTGGTTCGCAAGCGGTGGATCTTTTGCATTATGTGGACGAATTGATTTTGGCGTACCGTCCAAAGCAAGTATTTATCTATGAAGGGGACAACGATATATCCGCAGGAAAAGATACGGAGGTAATTATGGAAACATTAAACCTGATCGTATCGGAAATAAAACTTGAACTGCCAGAAACGGAAATCATCCTAATCGGTGCAAAACCCAGCATTTCCCGTTGGGAATTAGCCGATAAATATACGGATCTCAACACGGAAATGGTAAAATACAGTGCGGTTACCGAGCGAGTGCAGTATGCCGATGTATGGACAGGCATGCTGGGTCCGGACAAAAAACCGCTGCCTGATATCTTCCTGGAAGACAATCTCCACATGAAGCGGAAAGGATACGAAATCTGGGCAAAGGTAATCGGCAAGTTTTTGGGGTATTAGTCTAGGAACAGACTTGCTTTAACCCGCCTTGAATCCTAATTTGACAGGTGGGGTTAGCTTATTTTGGCATTTACAAAACATATCTTTGAAAAAGCTTATCCAAGGTTTCGGAAAGATCGTCAGAGAATCCACTGTGGGGCCTAGAAGTTTGGATAATTGAACTCCTGACAGCCGTAAGCCACCTAAATCTAGAAGTGGCATCCTGAAGGGCAATTGGACTGCCATTGGGATGCCCTTCACATATTTTCCGAAAGGATTTCAGATAGGAATGAATGATACCCACGTCAGCTTTCTGATCCAGGGCGATCAACTTTTTCTCATCCAAAAAGATTCTGCAATGTAGCATGCCCTGTTGCTTGCAGTTTAGTATTACTCCCACATTGATAAATTCCTCCCGCTCAACGGACGGAACAACCCGAAGTATGGCGTATTCATATAAGTGCATGCCTTGCCTCTTTTATTTGGTTGATAAATACATCCGAATTATCTCTCCTTAGTTTCAGAAATTCCCTATAAATTTCTTTCCCTTCCGAGGCTGAATCGACGTCCCTAGATGCCAACACCCATTCATCCGGGATCATATCCACTATCTCCGACAACTTATTATCAGTTAACAGTGATTTGAAGATTATGTCCACCTCTGCGATCTGTGAAGCCTGCGGCAGTAAAACATGATCTTTGATTGTCGGAAAGGAACCTGCGGCATGTTTTTCCCAATTGGTCCAAGCATGGTGAAATAAAAAGGCAGCGCCATGGTCAATGAGCCAAAGCTCCCTGTTCCACATCAACATATTGGTATTTCGATAGGTCCTGTCAACATTTGTAATAAACGCATCCAACCAGACAACCTGGGAAGCCAGCAATTCATCCACCTTCGTGGCACCGGGGTCAAACGTTATCGCCTTTGACAAAAAGTGGAGCCCAAGATTTAACCCCTGACTCGCTTTGAGTAAATCTTGGATTTCTTCATCTCCTTCAGATCGGCCGAAAGCCCCATCCAAATCCGCTAACACCAATTCAGGAACTTTGAATCCGAGCAGTCTGGCAATTTCACCACCGAGGAGCTCTGCAATCAGTGCCTTTTCCCGCTGACCGGCCCCTCGAAACTTTAGGACATAGCTAAACCCGTCATCGGCATCTGCCAATGCAGGCAGGGATCCACCCTCCCGCAACGGCATCACATACCGCATTACCCGCACCCTCCTTAGGGTAGGTTGATCTTTTTTTTCCATCATATCCAAAAACCTCCCCAAATATAAACAGATTTTGATCGCCAAAATTTAAAATGTGATCTAAAGCTACTCTACGAAAAGACATTATGTAGACTTGTCCCGTCTGAAAATTTGGCAAATCCGAAACATCTAAATGTCTAGGCTACACATTATTCATCGTGAAAATTTTATTCCCATTACAATATGTGTTACTTTTGCGGCCCGGTTTGGAGAGAAGCCTTATGAAGAAAATTGAATTTAAAGACCTGATTCTGTTTGAAAACGATGATTTTATCGTCGTGAACAAACCCCCCTACCTGTCCACGCTGGACGACAGGCACGAGGCACAGAATATTCTTCATTTGGCCAAGCAGTATTCTCCAGACGCACAGGTCTGCCATCGGCTGGATAAGGAAACATCGGGTTGTCTGGTAATTGCCAAGCACCCTGAGGCGTATCGGCATATGGCCATGCAGTTTGAGGACCGCAGTGTGCACAAAATCTACCACGCCGTGGTAGATGGCGTACATGAGTTCCGGCAAACGATGGTGGACAGAAATCTACTTGCCAATAACAAGGGGATTTCCAAGGTAAGCCCGGAGGGAAAGCCGGCACTGACTTATTTTGACACTTTGCGTACCTACTTCCATCACAGCCTGATTGCATGTAATCCGATTACTGGGAGAATGCATCAGATTCGGGTCCACCTTTCTTACTTGGGGGCTCCAATCTGTGGGGATGAGCTTTATGGAGGAAAACCCCTTTTTCTTTCTAAGATAAAGCGGAAGTTCAATTTGAAAAAAGGCACGGAGGAAGAGCCGCTGATGCAGCGTGTATCTCTGCATGCGCATTCGATCCGATTTAGGCTAATGGACGGTGGCCTGCAAGTTGTGGAAGCACCTTATCCAAAAGATTTCGCGGTGCTGGTCAAGCAACTGGAAAAAAACCGCTAATGAATAGGTGTGAATTGACGGCAAAATCAGGCATGAGATCATTTTTTCAGAGGAACGGGCAAAACAATTTTTGCTATTCTTGTGAAAATAAGGCAGTAATGTCAGGAATGTTTTGCAAATAAATTTAATTACATCTATCTTTGTGTCCCTTTTTGAGGGTGAACTGTATTTAACAAGCTATTAATTAAACATTTACACAGTGGATACTTTAAGCTATAAGACCATTTCAGCGAACAAAGCTACTGTACAGAAGGATTGGGTTATTGTGGATGCCCAGTCCCAAGTATTGGGTAGATTTGCCAGCGAAGTGGCGAAAATTTTAAGAGGGAAACATAAGCCGAACTTTACCCCTCATGTAGACTGCGGAGACAATGTAATTGTCGTAAACGCGGGAAAAGTCAGGTTAACTGGCAAAAAATGGGACGATAAGGTATATGTACGTCATACGGGATATCCCGGAGGGCAGCGGATTGCCACACCAAAGATTTTGATGCAGAAATCTGAGATCACTTTGGTGGAAAAGGCCGTAAGAGGCATGTTACCAAAAAACAGGTTGGGCAGAAAGCTCTATACCAATCTTTATGTTTACGCTGGCCCTGAGCATCCGCACAGTGCACAGCAACCAAAAGAAGTCACACTTTAATGCTAGCCGTCAATGGAAGTAACTAACACGATCGGAAGAAGGAAGACCTCCGTAGCAAGAATTTACATGAAACCGGGAAATGGCAACATTACCGTCAACAAAAAAGAGTTGGCAGTATATTTCCCATTTGACCTGCACCAAATTGTGGTTAGACAGCCTTTGACGCTGATCAACCAGGATGGTTCGTATGATATACAAATCAACGTAGACGGCGGTGGAATCAAGGGTCAGGCGGAAGCTATCCGTATGGCGATCTCCCGTGCCCTATGTGAAATCAACGAAGAAAACAGACCGCCATTGAAGAAGGAAGGGTTCCTTACCCGGGATTCCAGAATGGTAGAACGTAAGAAAGCAGGCCGCAAGAAAGCAAGAAGAAAATTCCAGTTCTCCAAGCGTTAATAGCTGGATACTGTTTCTTTTACATACAGTTAAACAAACACATATTTAATAAATGGCCAATTTAGAATATAAAGACTTACTGGATGCTGGTGTTCACTTCGGACACTTAACAAGAAAGTGGGATCCAAGAATGGCACCGTATATCTTCATGGAGAAGAACGGAATCCATATCATCGATCTGAATAAAACGCTCGTTTGCCTTGAAGAAGCATCCAACGCAATCAAGCAAATCGTACGCTCCGGAAAAAAAGTAATGTTCGTAGCTACTAAAAAACAAGCCAAAGACCTGGTGGCGGAAGAAGCAAGAAGGCTGAAAATGCCTTATGTGACCGAAAGATGGTTAGGTGGTATGATGACTAACTTTGCAACTATCCGGAAGTCGCTCAAGAAGATGACCTCAATCGATAAGTTGATGAAGGATGAGTCTTACCAAAACCTCGCTAAAAAGGAGCGTCTGATGATCACTCGTCAGCGTGAAAAACTGGAATCCGTTTTGGGCGGTATTGCCGACCTTACACGACTTCCTTCAGCGTTGTTTATAGTAGATATTAAAAGAGAGCATATCGCTATTGCTGAAGCAAAAACGCTTGGTATCCCTGTTTTCGCATTGGTAGATACGAACTCCAACCCTAATGAGGCGGATTTCCCTATCCCAGCCAATGACGATGCTTATAAGTCCATTTCTTTGTTGGTGAAAGCGTTCGGCGCTGCCATCGAGGAAGGACTCTCAGAACGTAAAAGAGACAAGGACGACGCAAAACTCACTGAAGAAGAGGAAGCCAAAAAGGCTGTTGATGCGGACTCCAACGAGTAATCCACAATGATTATATATTTCAAAAAATTGAACATACGGTTTTCCTGTGTTCAATTTTTTGTTTAATACAACATAATAGATCCGCCGGGATTTTTACATCCGGAAGCATCTAAATTTGATCGTAAATCATAAAATAAAACAAACATTACAATGGCTATTACTGCACAAGAGGTAAACAAATTGAGACAAATGACCGGAGCCGGTATGATGGACTGTAAGAAAGCCCTTACCGAAGCTGAAGGAGATTTTGAAAAAGCTATTGACATTCTTAGGAAAAAAGGTCAAAAAGTATCCGCTTCCAGGGCAGACAGAGAAACAAAAGAAGGTGTGGTAGTGACCGACATCAGCACAGATGGCAAAACAGGTGTCCTTATTTCATTGACTTGCGAGACTGACTTCGTGGCCAAAAATGAAGAGTTTGGCAAATTGGCAAACAGCATCCTTTCCCTAGCGGTAAAAGAAAATGCCAGTTCTGTTGAAGCCATCCAAGCTTTGCCTTTTGAAGGTATCACGGTAGGAGAAAAAATCACCGAAATGACCGGTAAAATAGGTGAGAAAATCGAAATTTCCCACTTTGAAAAACTTAACGGAGACCAAGTGGTAGCTTATATCCACTCCAACGGCAAATTGGGGGTATTGGTATCCCTAGTGAATACCGGCGGAACGAACGTGGAAGATGCTGGCAAGGACGTGGCTATGCAGATCGCTGCGATGAATCCTGTCGCTGTAGACAAAGACGGCGTAGATTCCACTACTGTAGAAAGAGAAATCGAAGTAGGCAAAGACCAGGCCCGCCAAGAAGGTAAGCCGGAAGAAATGCTTGAAAAAATCGCATTGGGTAAGTTGAACAAATTCTACAAAGAAAACACCTTACTTAGCCAGGCTTTCGTCAAGGATAACAGCAAAACTATTGCCCAGTATTTGGACAGTGTAAGCAAAGGCTTGACAGTAAGTGCATTTAAGAGAATTTCAATCGGGTAATTTCCATAATTGATATGCAATAAAAAGGCCTGATGATTGATTTCATCAGGCCTTTCTTTTAATAAAAGGAGATGCGGTCACATCTCCTTTTCTACTTTATATCAAATCAATATCCCGGATTTTGTGGGGCAAGATTAGGATTTACATCCAACTCAATTCGCGGCAAAGGCATCAGATAATCCCTGCCTGCATCAAAACTTGGGTGTGGTTCAAGAGAGTTTGGTCCTTTGAACACTACATCTCCCATTTGCCGTCGTTTGATGTCATACCATCGGTGATATTCAAAGGCTAATTCCAAGCGACGCTCCTCCAATACCAAGTTTACGAAATCTTCCTTATTCATTCCGCCCTGAACGTCTTCTGGAAAACTGTTTTGCTGACCCGCTGCATTTCTGGCACGGGCCCGGACCTCATTTACCCATCCAATGGATTCGGGGGTGGGTCCGTTATTTACTTCAGCAGCAGCCTCAGCCGCCATCAACAACACATCTGCGTAACGCATGGCTGCATAATTGTGGTCGGAATATCTTCCCTCCGCGTTACTGTTGCCTGGGAATCGTCGGTATTTTGCTATATGGGGCCTCTGCGTATTTACAAACACAGTATAGGGTTGCATCACTCCACCAACCAACGCTGAATCTGCAAAGCTTACTTTCTTTCTATAGTCCCTGTCATCCCAGGTATTGAAGACATTCATTGATGGAACTGTCACACTCCATCCGATTTCATCCGCTCCGCGAATGCCGGTCATCGCTGCCATGATATCGTCATTGGCGCCGCCGGCACCACTTTGCTGACCCAAGAATTCC